>JBGTHR010000186.1:0-1983 GCA_041746095.1 Gammaproteobacteria bacterium
ACGGTCAGCGATGCCACCCGACCCGGTTCGCGACGTATAACATCGAATCCGATTGGGCCGCCTATGTCATGAACCAGCAGATGGTATTTAGACAGGCCAAGCTCCGCCGCAAATTGAAAAGCCCAGTCCGACAGCCCGCTCCAGGAATAATCGAAATTAATCGGTCGATCAGCCAGACCCATCCCTGGCAGGTCGAAGGCGATCGCTCTGAGGCCACAGGCCGCCAGTGCGGGCAGAACCTTGCGATAGAGATAAGCTGAGGCGGGGACGCCATGAAAGCACAAAACCGGTTCGCCCTGACCCTGCTCCCAGTACCGGCTTGACACGCCGTCGACTACGATCCGTTTTGACTGTGAGTCCCACTGCTCGAATCCAGTCACGTCGGTATTCATCATGCGCTCCGTTGCGAAACAATCATGGTGTTCACGTTCCTCGATCCCGATCCAGCATTATTCGGTAATGATGATCAGGTCGATTGGCTCTGTCACACCTGCTACACGACTCAGTTTTTCATGCCGTAACTCGCCCGTAGGCCTATGCCCCTGCGCCAACGCCTGGTCATACATATCAGCTGTTACTACGGCCCTGCAGCCCAGTGCCTTGTTGTGCTTCTCGAGTTTTGCCGAAAGATTCACGGCATCGCCAATCACCGTGTATTCGAGCCGCGTCTCATCACCGACCGCCCCACAGATGACGGGGCCAGATGCCGCCGAGCCGTTCACGCTCAGTTCTAGTCCGCGCTGGAGGCGTTGCTGTGCAGACCATTCGGTCGCCACCCTCATCAAGTCGTTCAGCGCGTCAAGTGCCTTGGCATCGCAATCAGACATTGGTCGGGACGCGCCAAAGGTCGCCATGATGCCGTCGCCGAGGAACTTGTCGATCTCTCCTCCATGTCGCTGGATAATCGGAATCATTGCGCGCTGATACTCACCCAGAACCGACATCACCTGTTGCGGAGGCAGTACCGACGCAAGCCTGGTAAAACCACGTAAATCCAGATTCAGGATTGCCACATGGCGAACTTCTCCGGATCCAGCTGTGATTTCATCTCCGCTTTGACCGATGTATTTGGCTACATTCGGTGCAAAGAAACGTGATAGATTTTCTTTGGCACGTCCCTCCACAACAGCCCGGGTAAGTAGTTGACGAGCTTGGTTTATTGCAACAGCAATGACTATAGTCACGACCGCTATTGAAACAATCTTGTCGAACTCCGCTCCAAGCAGAAGACTGTTGCTGGTCATGTAGTGGACGTAATCACGTGTAATCATACTTTCGCCCTGAGCAGACATCAGAACGTAGCCGACCATCAGCACCCAGCCGGCGATTGCCACTGCACCCGAAAGCAGTACGTAGCGTGCATCAAATCGCAGCGCACGAAGCGCGATGAAAATGAAGACATATAGCAGAGTAGGTGCCTTGAGGTAGAAAGCGGGTGGTTGCAGATACTGCAAAGGAAATGTCCAGATCAGGCCATAGAGCAGGCCGAAGTCCATGAACACGGAAATGGAAAGTACCCAGGCATTCAATCGAACACGATAGGCTGTATACAGACATAACAGGGTAAAAATCAGGTAGATCACAAGTACTACGAGGGTGATGCTGGAATAAGCGATCGCCATCTTGCGACTGAGCCCGTACAGGACAATGAATGTCAGCACGATAACCAGCTGTGTCCAGGCTATTTGGCGTTCGCTTTGATCCTGCTGGGTGGCAAGTGCGTTCTGCACTCGGATTGGCAGTTTTTCTTCATCCGAGATTTTGAGGATGGTCAGCATAGGCTTCCCCTAATTTTCCGCACACTGTCTTTAGATACGAAGGTGTATCAGGAGGTGTCAATCTGAGCAATAACTAAGGCCATCTATTTCATCAAGAGTTACTGTTAGCAAGATGAGATGGAGTTCTGGGTTAAGTGGCCGTTGAAGTTTTATACCGGTCCATGACCACAGCCGCGACCAAGTCACCAGTTACGTTAATGACCGT
>JBGTHR010000187.1:0-2306 GCA_041746095.1 Gammaproteobacteria bacterium
ATGACCGAGATCGCCAAGGCAGGGCAAATCATCACGACTCGTGATGCCATGGATACCCTCTCTGAAGAACAGAAAACTCAGTTGCGCACCTATGATCAGGCCACTATAAAGGGCAGGCTGGATACCGTCACTATCTACGAGGTACTCTGGGAGGGTGAGAACGTCACTCAGATGCTATCACGCGTAGACTACGTTAAAAGCCTGGACGCCAAATTATTGAACATCAGCTATCACGATGAAGTCAGGCAGATTTCGGCTGAATTGCCAGTGGTTACTTTGGGGCGAGATCCACATTGTGACCTCGTGGTTACGAGTGAGGCGACTTCCCGAGTTCATGCGCGCATTGAGTATCGCCGTGGTAAGTTTGTGCTGATCGACCAGAGCACTAATGGCACCTATGCAAAGGTTGAGGATAACGACAGTGTCTACCTGCGCAGAGAAGAATTACATCTTTGGGGCTGCGGATATCTGAGTCTCGGTGAAAATTTTGAATCTATTAAAGGCAGCGCATTACGGTTCATCTGCAAATAGCCAGTAAGACTCTCACAAACATACTGCGGAAACCGATTGTGGGAATCGCATTCATTTTATTTCCGAATACTAAACTCCACATATCAGCATTATGAAGGTTAGAACGAGATTTGCGCCAAGCCCGACCGGCTATCTGCATATTGGCGGTGTGCGCACCGCGTTATTCTCCTGGTTGTTCGCACGCAAACACGGCGGTGAATTTGTGCTCAGAATTGAAGATACCGACAGAGAGCGTTCTACTCAGGAGTCTGTAGACGCTATTCTCAGCGGAATGGAATGGCTGGGACTTGATTATGACGAGGGTCCTTACTATCAAACACAACGATTTGATCGTTATAACGAAGTCATTCAACAATTGCTGGACGAGGGCAAGGCATACCAGTGCTATTGCTCGCGTGAACGTCTTGAAACGTTGCGCGAGCAGCAAAAGATTCAGAAGTTAAAACCGCGTTACGATGGTTATTGCCGGGACAACGCTGAAGCATTGAATAAGGAAGTAAATCCTGTCATTCGTTTCAGAAACCCTCTGCAAGGTAACGTGGTCGTCGACGACAAAGTCTATGGTCGCGTCAGCTTTAATAATAACGAATTGGATGATCTGATCATCGCCCGTTCTGACGGAACACCTACCTATAATCTCACCGTGGTGGTCGATGATATGGATATGGGCATCACTCATGTGGTTCGAGGCGATGACCATCTAAATAACACTCCCAGGCAGATCAATATCCTCGAAGCACTGGGGGCATCGTTACCGGTCTACGCGCATCTGCCTATGATTCAAGGCCAAGATGGCAAACGTCTATCCAAGCGCCATGGTGCGGTTAGCGTCCTGCAGTATCGGGATGAGGGTTTTTTACCGCAGGCATTATTGAATTATCTCGTGCGGCTGGGCTGGTCACGTGGTGACCAAGAGGTCTTTTCGCGGAATGAACTGATTCAATTATTCGATCTTGAAAATATCAATCGTTCTGCTGCGCGGCTGGATGCTGAGAAGCTGTTATGGCTGAATCAGCAATACTTGCAAACCATGCAAATAGAAGATTTGCTGTCACCAGTTAGTAGTACGATGGAAAGGAGTGGTCTCGATATTTCTGATGGTCCGAATCTGATGGCCTTGATTGAGGTACAGAAAGGACGCTGTAAGACACTGGTTGAACTGGCCGAACAGAGCCGTTTTTTTTACCAGGATTTCGAGGATTATGATCCCAAGGCAGCGCGTAAAAATTTGAATCCGGCATCACGTGACGCATTGGATGCATTACTCATCAAGCTTGCTGAGGCTATAAACTGGGACGCACAGACACTGCATAGTGTGATCAGCACTGTGGCCGAATCACTGGATCTCACAATAGGAAAAGTTGCGCAACCCTTGAGTGTCGCGGTATCAGGCGGTTCGGTATCCCCGAGTATAGACGCTACGTTGGCGTTGTTAGGTAAACAGCGCACGCTGTCCCGATTGAAGCGAGCGATAGACTATATCGATAGTCTTAAGCCATAAACCATACTCGACTTGACAGTCATGCGTGGCATGTAGACAATCTGCACACTTGATCACCCTCACGGGGCTATAGCTCAGCTGGGAGAGCGCTTGCATGGCATGCAAGAGGTCGGCGGTTCGATCCCGCCTAGCTCCACCAAAGTGACTTCCAGTAAAATCCTAGAACATCCATAAGCCAGCGTAAAAGCTGGCTTTTTTATAGTCTACACGTCTAATAGTTTCCGCTAATATCCATTGACATCCGGGGGCAGGTGGGGGCAAGATTAGGGGCAAT
>JBGTHR010000188.1:0-2428 GCA_041746095.1 Gammaproteobacteria bacterium
GAACGGCAAAGATTGTTGAGATAATGGCCTCCTTGCTTGCCACAAATGATCCAGTACAGATCAATGCTGCGTTCCTGTTCCTGCGCAGTGACATGCTCCAGTTGGCTCTTGATGGCGGCAAATCCAGTATCAAAGGCGATAAACACCAGAGGTCTATTTGATTCCTCCTGCAAGACAAAATCGCCTCTTGGAGCCTCAATATCTATTTTATCACCCTGTTTCAACCCGTTAAAAATCATCGCCGAGAACGGATTGTTATCCATTCGCCGTACATGAAACTCCAGTCTTCGATCGTCACACGGGCAACTCGCAATCGAATAATCTCTTGCGCCGATACCCTCAATAGACAAGGTCGCATACTGGCCCGCCATAAAACGCAGCCTGTGAGTACGTGGAGTCTGCAAATGCAGAATAGCCAGATCCTCAGTAACGGTCTCCAGTTTTCGAACCTTAACGCGAAACTTCTGCACTGGAATATCGCGAGCGTCCGCGGCGATCCTGGCATCCAGCAACAGATCAGTCGTTGCAGTATTGCTGCACATCAGCGCAAATCCCTGAGTCTGCTCAGCCTGAGGAATGACAAAATCATGATGCCGAATCCGGGCAGTACTTCCCTGCATGACTCTGGCCTTACAACGCCCGCAGTTACCATTGTTGCAGCCGTAATCCATGGCGATACCGGCACGGATAGCGGCTTCCAGCACGGACTCTCCATGCTCGACCAGAAATTCCCGTCCAGTCTGTTGAATCTTGACTCTGGCAAACATGGTTTTTAAATAATCATGTACTTAATACGGAATCGACACATGCTAGCAAGCATGAATCAGTGTTACATCTACAGGTTGCGGACACAATCCGCGCTGGACTATTTCTGACACATTACAGCCTGCGGGGTGGTTACGTTACAATAACAGGCAAATTCAGAAAGTCCATTCATTCATTGTCGATCTTATAAGAACTGAGCAAAGTGTTTTGATGCCAGTCAGTCATAAGTCTGAACCGATTGCACTATTCAAATTGAATTTATATGAATACCCACAATCAGAGCTTTCATCAATTATAGTTGTGATGGATTACTCCGGTGTCATTTTCAACAATGCGATGTTACCAATCCTTGTTATAGTGGCGAGAATGACTTATTTGCTCGCACTTTATGAGAGAGTTCACTCACCCCATATTCAACCTGGCTAGAACACTAGACATATTATGATTCATACCCTGGAAAAATTTGCCCGGCATCATCGCGAGATCTTTTACCTGCTGCTAAGGCGTTATCTGGCATCAGGACGTGATTTCCTGTTGCGTTCCGATATCCATGATGAGTTTGAAAAACTTTTGAACGAGCAGGACGATGCGAATTCCGCACGCCTGGATCTGCAGCATTTCGTCGAGGTCGTCCAGGAAGCCATACTTGCGGCGCCATGGGTATGTTTCGCAGTACGCTCACAGGTCGCGCGTTGGGAATACTTAAGGGTACATGCCGACTCACTGAATATTGATCGCATCTCCATCAGTGAGTTCCTTGCCCTCAAGGAACAGCGTATTAAAGACTCGAGTATACAAGGCAGCAATCCAATCGGCGCCAATGCTCACTGGACTCTGGAGTTCGATATCGAACCCTTTAATCGCGAGTTTCCCAAACTCAAGGAATCCCGTTCGATTGGAAACGGGGTCCAGTTTCTGAACAGACACCTGTCCAGTCAACTTTTTGACGACATCGGCAAAGGCGATAAAAAGCTATTGGAATTTCTGCGCGCGCACAAATGCGGCGGCCAGCAATTGATGCTCAACAATAATCTCCGTGAAGTCAGTGAACTGCGTGACGCCATACGTCAGGCGGACAAACTGCTCGCAAAAAATCATGCCGCTTCAGGATGGCGGGATGTCGCGCCAAGCATGCAGGCACTTGGCTTTGAGCCCGGCTGGGGCCGTGATATAGGGCGCATCCGTGACACCCTGCGATTACTATCCGATATTCTTGAGGCGCCTGATAATGGCAGGCTGGAACAGTTTCTGGCTCGCGTCCCTATGATCTTCAGCCTGCTGATACTCTCGCCGCACGGCTTTTTCGGTCAGGCCAATGTACTGGGTCTTCCAGATACCGGCGGCCAGGTTGTCTACATACTGGACCAGGTGCGGGCACTGGAGCGGCAAATGCTTGAGGATATCTATGAACAGGGGCTGGACATTGATCCGAGCATTCTTGTGGTCACGCGCCTGTTGCCGGAATCACGCGGCACCACCTGCGATCAGCGCATCGAAAATATAGACGGTACTCGGCATGCACGCATACTGCGCGTGCCTTTTCGTTATCCCGAAGGAGAAGTTATTCCGCACTGGATTTCGCGCTTTAACATCTGGCCGCATCTGGAGCAGTTCGCCATGGATGTGGAAATCGAGGTGCTCGCTGAACTGAACGGCAGACCTG
>JBGTHR010000189.1:0-5515 GCA_041746095.1 Gammaproteobacteria bacterium
AGTCCCCAATCACTGCCGGGATCTGGCCAGCCATGTATCACGCTATCATCTGCATTGTCATCGCGTCGATGAACTCAGGCCATCGACAAAGCTGGAGGTTCTGGAAGGTCTGGATGCTTTTCGCAGACCCGAGCGATTTGAGCAGTTTCTTCTCACATGCGAAGCCGATGCCCGTGGCCGCAAGGGACTTGAGGAGCAGGAATATGCTCAGGCAGACCGGTTCAGGGATGCTTACCGGGTTGCCGCCAGCGTTGAGACACAGCCGCTGGTGGCTTCCGGGCTTGACGGCAAGGCATTAGGCAAGGCATTACGTGCGTTGCGCGTCGATGCCATCAACCAGATTCAAACACCCACTTCGGGGACTTGAGGGCGCTCTAACGCACTGGCGCTCAAATAGCCCCCTTTTAAAAACACTAAGCCAGTCAGCGTAGAAGAAGTTAGATAATTTTCAGACTGAATCTACAAAAACAACCACAGTAATACCGCACCCAGAATCAATCGGTAAATCACGAACGGCAGGAAACCTATGCGATTCAGGAGATTCAGAAAGACTCCAATGCACAGATAGGCGGTGACCCCGGATATCAGTATCGCAGTGATCAATACACTCCAGTCCACGGTTCCTGGATGCAGAACCAGCTGATAGGTTTCATAGCCCCCGGCCAGGAGAATGACCGGCACCGAGAGCAGAAATGAAAATTGCGCCGCCGCCTGCCTTGTCAACCCCAATGCAAGCCCTGCCATCATAGTGACGCCAGATCGCGAGACGCCTGGAACCAGTGCGATCACCTGCGCCAGGCCGATGATCAACGCGTCTTTCCAGACAATAGCCTCGGAATTCCGTTCACGCTTACCCGCAATATCCGACCACCAAAGCAGTAGGCCGAACACGATGGTGGCAATCGCAATCACCACTGGTGAACGCAGATTGGCCTCAATGAGTCCGGCGAACAGAAATCCGATCAGCAATACCGGCAGGCTGCCCAAAATCACCGCCCAGGCCAGTCTGGACTCGGTAGTTTGCGGTCCATCACCCAGCGAATTCACCCAGGCAGTGACCATTTGCCAGAGCAGGTCGCGAAAGTAGTAGATCACCGCCACCAGTGTGCCAATATGAATAGCCACATCGAATGCCAGGCCCTGATCCGGCCATCCCGTCAGCACTGGCACTAATACCAGATGCGCAGAACTTGAGATCGGCAGAAACTCTGTCAATCCCTGAATCAAGGCAAGCACAACAAGCTGTATGAAAGTCATCAGATGAACTCAGGTCTAGGATAAAACTGTTACAAACGATTGCGCTGATCTCTCAGTGCCAGCGCCACACTTGGGATTGCATAGTCTTTGCCCATGGCGATAACGTGAAATCTTTCTCCCATTCCGGTCGGCAATATGAGAGATTTTACCTGCAACAGGTGCTGCAGTTCATGAAATCCATCGCGATTCTGCGTCAGGTCATCCAGTATTCCCTGCGCCAGCAGAAACTGGGCCTGAGTACTGTAAGCTAATACGTCTAATCCCTGTGCCTGCGCAGCCAGCGCCACAGCCGTGAAATCGACATTGGCGCTAATATCCTGCAGGCCAGGATAAACAAACGGATCGTTATTGGCGTGTTGCCGGTAATGGCACAGCAAGGTGCCGTCACTGCGCTGCGGGTGATAATACTCCCGCCGCTCATAACCATAATCCACCAATAACATCAGGCCACGCTTTAAGTGATCCGCCAGTGTCTTCAGCCAACCTGGCAACCAGGGATTGTACTCAGAGCAATAGTCATAATCCGGCAATCCATTCAGCTCGGCGAAAATCTCAAGAACATGCTCGGTTATCGGCCTGCGCGCCTCGTATTTCTGCCATACCAGGCTGCCATCCTCCGTCTGCGCAACGCGGCGCTCATAGATCCTGCCGTTTTGCAGGCAAAAGCATATCACCGGCATCGCATCCAGCACTTCATTGGCGATCACGATTCCGGAGAATTGATCCCTGTCCAGTCTGTCAAGCCAGTGCACCCGGGAACTCAAGTGCGGGACAAGCTCATCTATCGTCTGTTGCTGACGCGTGCGAAGCGCTGCACTCAGTTCAAGAATATTGTAAAACCTTGGCAATGATTCGAGTTTCTCCAGCTGCAACAGCAGAACCGCGGCCAGCCTGCCAGTACCGGCGCCGATCTCCAGAATTCCGCCGTTGACGATATCCTCATGAACCCTGGCGCAGACGCGCGCCATACCTTGAGCGAATAACGGCGAGATTTCAGGTGCGGTGGTAAAGTCTCCTGCCGGGCCAAACTTGCTTGCTCCTGAACGATAGTAACCAAATTCAGAATCGTACAAGGCCATATGCATATACTGATCAAATCCAATGCTTCCGTCATTGGCCTCGATTTCCGCACGAATACGCATCAGCAAGGCCGCACTATGGGCCTTGGCGGTTTCGTCGAGTCGGGGTAACGCCATGCGTGGATTATCGTATCGCTGATTTCTGGTAAGTGTGAAATCGGTCGCTGCGTAGTATGTTAGAGTTTGGCCATACGAATTAAGGAGTTATAACGATGCAGGACAGCCATCTTTCACTACATGGAAAGACCGTGCTCATTACAGGTGGCGCCCGCCGCATCGGTGCTGGGATCGCCGACATACTCCATGCCGAGGGTATGAACATCATCCTGCATTATCGCAATTCCCGCCAGGATGCTGAATCCCTTGCCGCCCAACTCGAGTCCCGAAGACCCCAGTCTACGGCGCTTGTGCAGGGCGATCTGCTTAACGTCTCTGAATTCCCGCGAATTATAGATACAGCATGCTTGCAATGGGGGCATCTGGATGTGCTGATCAATAATGCCTCCACCTTTTATCCCACCGAGCTGCCGCATATCAATGAGCAGCAATGGGATGAATTGATCGGTGTAAACCTCAAGGCCCCGCTATTCCTGATACAGCAAGCCGCGAAAACCCTAAAGGAAAACCGGGGTTGCATCATTAATATTGTTGATATCCATGGCGACCGCCCACTCAAGCGGCATCCGGTCTACAGTGTAGCCAAGGCCGGACTTATCATGCTGACCAAGGCCATGGCGCGTGAACTGGCACCGCATGTGCGCGTCAACGGCATCGCTCCGGGCGCCATACTATGGCCTGAAGCGGAACAAGACAAATCCGTACAACAAAAAATCATTGATCGAACCGCCCTGAAACGCCTGGGGCATCCACATGATATCGCCCTGGCGGCAAGGTTTCTGATTCGCGATGCAGGTTACATTACAGGCCAGATCCTGCCGGTTGAAGGCGGGCGGACACTGAGCAATTAATCCAATACCAGCAAACTGCTTAAAAGCCATGACTGTCTGCACTCGTGCTAATGTGATTCCAGATTCAGCTCTACCGGAATCAGTATCTGTTTTGTATCATCGAATTCCCGCCAGAGAGCAGCCATGGTCTTGCCAAGTCTCGGATGCAGCATGTCAGGGGCAATTTGGGCCAGCGGGCACAATACAAACGCATAACGCAGGATTTCATCGCTGGGAACGCGCACACCATCCCGATTAAGAATTAGATCGTCATACAGCAACAGATCAAGATCCAGCGTCCTGGGCGCATAGCGGTTTTCACCACGCACTCGGCCATACTCCGCCTCCATCGATCGCAATACACTAAATACGTCATGCGGCGGCAGGCCAATATCAAAGCCAATAACCAGGTTATAGAAGTCGTCCCCCGCAAAGCCTACTGGCTCGGTCTGATAAACCATAGAGATAATAAGCCTGCCAAATTTCCCGGCCAGTGCAGAGATGGCCGAGCGGATGTTGTACTCCTTATCAACATTACTGCCAACACTGACGTAAGCGCGCGCCATGATCGATTTAACCCTGGTACATCGTGAAGAATTTGGAATTGAATTTGTAGATGGCAATGAGTTTGCATTATCGCCTGCAAATGCCTTGTTGTAGTTATTTTTTCCAGCGAACATTGCTCACCAGACCGCACCGGCTATATCGTACCGTGGTCGAAGATCGCGTCTACCTGACCACAGCTCTAGCCGTATGAGACCACGATTGTAAGCTGAGCCTCGATATTTATCCTGATCGGCTTAGTACCACCAATGGGTTGAGTGTATTGAACAAACCGGAACCACTGCTGGCCTCAACACGACACATGATCTGCCTGTTGGAAACCTGTGCAACTGGCGAAAGGGAGTTCCCGGAGGGTAGAAAAACAGTTTAGCTCATGGCGCAGTCAGCCATACCGGACACGCATCACTAATCTCATAATCAATCGGTTTGTACCGGAAATTGTTTGACTGCCCGGCTGAGCAAGCAGTCATACCAATGATCAGATCCATCTGCGCTGTAAATACTATGCGGCTACCGGCCTTGCTGAGCGGAGGCAGAACCTTGATCTCTCCAGTCATAGCGTCGACCGAGACGTGCATGAAGACGTTGAAGGCGATAGGTATCTGGTCGCTTGAAAAACCGTAAGGCTCCAGCACCCTCTCCAGATTGCCCTGACATCCATGATGCGGTTGGTCGTCGCCATAGATGATTCTGAACGTATCCTTTGAACAGGGTGTCAGTGTGAAGTCATGACGCCCCACCTCGTCCGCAGTAATCTTCAGCATTGGATGGCTTCGGTTGCTGTAGAGGAGATCGCCTGTCGTTAAAAACATGCGGCCGGCGTAGTCGATCGAACGACCTGACGAAATATATTCACGCGGATCGTGCGCATTGAACGCCACCAGGTCCGACACCTGCTCACCCTCAGGATCGGTGACAGTCAGATACTGGCCCTTTTGCAGATGAAAGGCGGCGCCTGACCTGGGTGGTATGCGCTCAGTCGTGATCGCCGAGCTCCTTCGGCTCAAACGGACACTCCCAGTCCGAATCAACCTCGCGGCCGCTATACTGGCGCGCTTCCGAAGAATGCCCGTAGTCATCAAGCATCGGATTGATATCGCCTGCAAGGGCTTTATCTCGCTTACGAATAGTGGATTTCATCTTGTCGTAGCGACCGTCGTCACGCAGGTGCATAAATTGTTCATGAGAATTAAATACCATGACCGGATAGTCAAAACGGCGCGCCGGCCTGGAGGCATGCGGGTGAAGACCGACAACAAAGTATGCATTCGAACCTATACTCATCGAAAAATGCGCTGACTCCGGATCACGCGAAGTATGCACGCTCCATGCTTCACCCGTGGCGACATCAAGATTGTGCAGACTCTGCAGCCGGTTCCATAGCGCTTTCTCGAAGGTCTCTTCCGACAAATTCTCTGGCCGGTGAAAAACAACGGCAAACGATTGAATTGACGTGGCTTCATGATCCAGACTGTCTCCGAACTTCTTCAGCGCCGCATGGATAGCGAGATCGCTGGTCGAGGTGTCGATGGCGTCGGCCTCGATGATCGTCATGCAATCCCGAACGAGGGCGGATTTGGCGCCGATGCACGGGAACTGATCCGATCTGATGAAAGCCTCGAAGGCGTCTTTTAAACCGGGATCGTACATTGGAGAAATTTTCATGTT
>JBGTHR010000190.1:0-2242 GCA_041746095.1 Gammaproteobacteria bacterium
TTCTGACGCCGGATGATCAAATCCCGTTTTTTGGCGGCACCTATTTTCCAGACTCGCCTCGACATGGTCTCCCTGGCTTCGGAGATCTACTGGTCAAGGTCTCGGATTATTATCATCAACACAGCGCTGAAATCCGTACTCAGAATGCTTCCATGCTGACTGCACTCGGCAGTCTTTACCAGCGCGAGTCTGAATCATCAAATCTACCTCAGCCTGAGGTACTCAAGATTGCCCGGAATCAACTCGAACAAAGTTTTGACGAACGCCGGGGTGGATTTGGCTCTGCTCCCAAGTTCCCACACCCCACCAATATCGACAGGCTGCTACGACACTGGGCAAGCAGCCGAGTAGAAGGCATGAACGACAGCCGTGCGCTGCATATGGCGCTCTTCAGTCTGCAGAAAATGGCCCAGGGAGGACTATATGATCACCTGGGTGGCGGATTTTGCCGGTACTCAACCGATGATCAGTGGATGATTCCACACTTTGAAAAGATGCTATACGACAACGGGCCATTACTTGCTCTGTGCAGCGAGGCATTTGCGATTAGCGGCGAAAACCTGTTCGAAACCGCTGCGCGGCAAACCGCCAATTGGGTCATGCGCGAGATGCAATCTCCTGAAGGCGGTTATTACTCTACCCTGGATGCCGATTCTGAAGGCAGCGAAGGCGAATTCTATGCCTGGGAATCCGAAACAGTAAAGCAACTACTCCCTGCTGATGACTATGCCATATTTGCCCGGCATTACGGATTCGACAGACCAGCAAACTTCGAAGGCCGCTGGCATCTGCATGTGTTCGTGGATACCAGCAAACTCGCCGGTGAATTCAACCGTGATTTAGAAAACATTACCAGCAGTCTCGAGACATCGCGGAAGATATTATTTGTCGAACGTGAAGAGCGGATTCACCCTGGACGGGATGAGAAGATCCTCACGAGCTGGAATGGATTAATGATACGCGGCATGGCCATCGCTGCCCGGCATTTGGGCGCCGATGAGTATGCGGAGTCGGCTACGCGGGCGCTCGACTTCATTCGCTCCAGTCTTTGGAAAGACAACCGATTGGTCGCGACTTACAAGGATGGCAAGGCGCACCTCAATGCTTATCTGGATGACTATGCCTTCCTTATAGACGGCATACTGGAACTGTTACAGCTACGCTGGAGCACTCCGGAGTTGAATTTTGCATGCGAGCTGGCTGATGTGTTGCTGCAACAGTTTGAAGATGCCGAAAACGGAGGCTTCTATTTTACCTCCAATGACCACGAACAACTGATACAACGGCCCAAGGTCATGGCGGATGAAGCTACGCCGTCCGGCAACGGCATTGCCGCTATAGCACTGGCGCGACTGGGCTGCCTGACGGGCGAGACTCGATATCTGCAAGCCGTTGAGCGTTGCCTCATTAATTCTGCAAAATCCATAGAGAAATCACCTATCGCTCATGCCAGTCTGTTAACCGCCCTAGAAGAACACCTATCCAGTCCGCAGATCATCATTCTGCGGGGACAGGGTGAATCACTGACTCAGTGGCATCATGCCTGCCTGGAAAACTATGCTCCCAAACTGCTGTGTATGGCCATCCCGAACGATGCCAGCGACTTGCCATCTTTTTTGCAGGACAAGAAACCCCAGGACGATGTGGTTGCTTATATCTGCCAGGGCATGACCTGTGCTCCACCGGTCACCGAATTTTCAGAGTTACGGTCCGCACTGGAAAATACGTGTGCTGTCTTGTAACAGAGGAATTATAAAAATTCAGGAAATAACAGCAAAGTCCGCGCAGGCAATTCAACGCTGAATCATTATGAAAACGTTCCGAATCCTGCGCCGATTGCTGATTCTGTTAGTGCATATATTCACAGGTCTGATAAAGACTCTGATATATCTGCGAAATGTTGAAGGCAATACTCCTAACGTCCGACAGAAACGCATGATTCAGGACTGGCTCAGTCGCGCCAGCCAAATCATTGGCCTGCGCATACACACGCG
Source organism: Gammaproteobacteria bacterium (assembly GCA_041746095.1). GTDB lineage: Bacteria > Pseudomonadota > Gammaproteobacteria > JBGTHR01 > JBGTHR01 > JBGTHR01. The sequence continues at coordinate 1,995 of JBGTHR010000190.1, forward strand.
GGGTGAAGTTCCTACTGAGACCGTACTGGTTGTGGCCAATCACATTTCTTGGCTGGACATTCCAGCGATTGCCTCGGCGCTACCGGTGAGTTTTTTATCGAAATCCGAGATTCGCAGATGGCCACTGGTAGGTAAACTCACGGGTGGCTCCGGCACGTTGTTCATCGAACGTGGCGCAAGAGATGCCGCCAGCAGGGCAGCAAAAGATATGGCCCAGCACATGCGAATGCGTCAGAACATTGTGATCT
>JBGTHR010000191.1:0-3508 GCA_041746095.1 Gammaproteobacteria bacterium
AATTGCAAAAGTGATGGGTAAAACCACGATCGCAGAATATGTGGAAGATGCCGAGGTACTTAAAAAACTGGATGCTATTGGAGTGGATTATGCGCAGGGCAACCACATAGGTAAGCCTCGCGCATTTGAGGAGTATCTGCAGTTGATCATGAGCTCATAAACTCAAAATCATTACAAGGGAAAATTCAGTAGCAGGCAAAGTGCACTATCAATCAAGTTTGACGGTATTTGTCTCATGCATGGCATTCCCCCAGCTGATGTAATAGTTACGCAGATTCACTCGTCAGCCTTAGTATTACGTTCTATCTTTTCTTTTAGTTTTGCTATCAATGTGTCGAAATCCTGGGCGGCGAGTATGCGCGAATATTCGGCGCGTTTTATACCTAGATCACTTACTCCCTGCGCAATGATATTAATAATAAGCCACCGGTCATTCTTGTTACGCAATACATAGTCAAGATGAATCTCCTCTCCATCCGTTTTGATCAGCAGTGTGCGAACGATCTGTTCACCACGCGGCAACGCTTCGCTGGATACAGTTTTAAACTGTTCACCTGAAAAGCCATCGAATCTGCTGGTGTAGGTCGCAATACTGAGCTGACTAAATGCATCCACCAGTTCCTGTTTCTGTGTATCACTGAAATCCTTCCAGAACCGGCCGACAGCGATTTGAGCAATGCCGGCCAGATCGTGACTTTCCGTGACAGCCGGTTTGAGTTTTTCGTAGCGTTCCTGGTATTTGAGTTCCTTGGCGCTTTGCATAGAAGAGAGTAGTTCAGCCTGAAATTGCTCAACAACCTGTGTGGCCTTTGTTGTGTCCTCATCCGCAATCGCCAATGGTGATGTGACGAGCAGAAAAAGTACTGAGAAGATACGGATGATGTTTTGAGCTATGAAATGCATATTCTGTCCTTGCTGGTTTAATGTCTCACTGTGGCGGGCTATTGGCTGGAATCGGTATGATAGATTCGACCTTTCCATTGTGAGCGTGTTCCGCGCCAGTAACGCAGTGCTGAACTCCATGTCATGGCAAGGTAGAGTGTGCCGATTAAAGGCAATGCCAACACCCAGGCAGAGTTACGGCCATAATATCGCAGTATTGGGAGGTAGCTGAACATCATGATGGCTAATGCACTGACTGCCAGCAGGATGTGTTTCTCTGTGCCGGAGAATAGCCCTATAACAGGCATCCAGAACGCCATAATCATCAACAGAGTGCAAAGTAGCAACAAGCCTGGCAGATATTTGAGCTGCGTAAATGCCGTTCGCGCAACAATATTCCAGATATCGGCAAGGCTGTTATTGTTCCTCAGGCTACGAGCCGAACGAGTCAGTCCCAGCCATGTTCTGTGTCCGGCATCCTTGACAATACGAGCCAGCGTGCAGTCATCAATCAGTGCGCCTTTAAGGCTGCTAAATCCACCAACTTTATTCAGTAAATCAGTGCGTATCAGGATGAACTCCCCGGCTGCGGCCGACACCAGCCTGGATTCTGAATTAGCGATTCGAAACGGATACACCTGTTTAAAAAAGAACACAAACGCAGGCATGAGCAATTTATCCCAGAAGCAGAACATGCGGGGTTCTGTCATCAACGATACCATTGAAAATCCATGCTCATGCATGTGCCTGACTGCGGCATGAAGTATTCCAGGCTGAAGCTCGATATCAGCATCCAGTAACAGCGTGAGTTCGGTTTGAACAAGGTTGCGCCCCTGTTCGAGCGCCCAGGGTTTGCCTACCCAGCCCTCAGGTGTTTCAGTGCCGGAGATAATCGTCAAGTTACCGGTATCGAATTGCCGGGCAATTCGTGCGGTATCGTCTTCGGAGCGATCATCCACCAGAATGATTTTCAGGTTATCAGTTTGCGCTTGCAGTGCGGGCAGAGTTCTACTCAGCACGTCAGACTCATTTCGTGCAGGAACTAGCGCGGTGATCTGCGCATGATTATGGAAAGGGCGGTTCGAAATCGATTCGAGATTCGGTTTCGAACTCCATGGTCTCCAGGGTGCTAACAGAACCATTAACCACAGGCCCGCTGAAACAGTTAGCAGTGCCGTCATCATGGGTCGGTAGAATTGCGGGTAACCTGGTTGCCAGAAGGTTACCCGCAGGAAATATATTATTTCTTGAGACTCGACAGCGGAATCTTGATAGTGGCAGTGCTGCCACCCTGGGCGTAGGCGATCGGTAACTCTGGCGCCATCTCGCCATCCGTTCGCGGGCCGAACAACGTAGTCAGCAGGGCCTTGAGCGGATGGGCAAAGGTATCATCCACAGCGGTCGGTTCATAACCGCAGTGCGCCATACAGTTGGCGCATTTGGGATTCGATCCGGTGCCGTACTTATCCCAGTTGGTTTCTTCCATCAGCTCGCGAAAACTGGACGCGTATCCTTCATCTACCAGTAGATAGCAGGGACGCTGCCAACCAAAGACGTTGCGCGTAGGGTTGCCCCATGGCGTGCATTCATACGTCTGGTTGCCGGCAAGGAAATCCAGGAACAAGCTGGAATGATTCAGGCTCCAGCGTTTCTCTTTGCCGAGTTTAAATATGTCGCGAAACAGCTGTTTACTCGAGTTGCGCTGCAGAAACACATCCTGCTGGGGAGCATGCTCGTAACTGAAACCCGGTGATACTGTAATGCCTTCTACGCCCAGACCAGTGGCAAAATCAAAGAACTCGGCGACCTCTGCAGGCGACTCACCCTGAAACAGAGTGCAGTTGACGTTCACACGGAAGCCCTTACTCAGCGCCAGCTTTATAGCCTCTACGGCCTTGTCGAATACACCTTCGCGGCACACTGAAGCATCATGCCGTTCTCGAGTTCCATCGAGATGGATCGAGAAGGTCAGATAGGGTGACGGTTTGTAGTCATCAATACGCTTGCTCAGCAGCATTGCGTTAGTGCACAAATAAACGAATTTTTTGCGTTCAATGATGCCTGCTACAATCTGTGGCATCTCCTTGTGTATCAAGGGCTCGCCACCGGGTATTGAAATAATCGGCGCACCGCAATCATCCACGGCCTGTAGACATTCATCGACGCTAAGGCGCTTGTTCAGAATATCTTCGGGATAATCAATTTTGCCACAGCCGGAGCATGCCAGATTGCACCTGAACAGTGGTTCAAGCATTAATACCAGCGGATAGCGTTTTGTCCTGCGAAGTTTCTGACCGAGGATATATCGCCCAACGCGGTACTGCTGTATCAGGGGTACACTCATAATTTTATTGCTCAAAAGTTAAAGTTATTAGAAGTATTAAGTGTAGCTGGCGCCGGGAAAGACGCTGGCGATCATTCCATTCAGATTCTTCGCTCGCTGTATTCGTGGGTTTGCATGATCTATGGACTGGCTAAGAATTTCAATAACATGGGCCGTCTGACATTAGATATTCATGTATGTTCAATCAAGTCCCTAGTCCACGTCCTTGGTCATGATTCCAACGGCTTTAATGCAGACGGTTGTGGCGTTAAACCAACAAAAGCAGTATGCAAGCCGTTTAGT
>JBGTHR010000192.1:0-4964 GCA_041746095.1 Gammaproteobacteria bacterium
CAGCATATGTATACGCATATTCCAGCATTATTCAGCAATAAGAATGGATTAATTCAGCCCACAGAATGGAGCTTCTCGGAAATCGCCTGTAACTTTTCCACTGGCTTATCGGTCAGCCAAAGCTTCTCCAGATTGTAGTAATCGCGAGTCCTGGGAAGCATGACATGGACGATCACGTCGCACAGATCCACCAGTATCCATTCGTTGTGCGCGTCACTCTCCACTCCCACGGGCATGATGTCGGCCTTTTTGGCATTGACGACTACGTTTTCAGCAAGCGCCTTGACATGCCGATCAGAAGTCCCGCTGGCGATTACCATAACATCGGTGAACGTGGTTTTACCCCGCACATCAATGACTACGATATCCTGTCCTTTTACATCTTCCAGCGAACTAACAACAATATTTTCTATCTCTTTGGTATCCATATATATTCTAGTTATATAAAATTCAAGATACTGATATCGATTACAGTTACTATCGATGCCCGTCCGCCGATGTTAATGGGTATTATAAAGACCATACCTGCGTATGTAATTCCAGACCGGCCCAGGCAAAAGATAACGAGGCGCCTCACCCTGGGCAATCAATTTACGGATACTGGTTGCAGAAATATCAATCAGTGACGCCTCGCGAATAAGTATTCTGCCATGAGTTCTGTGCACAAGATCAGCAGGACAATCTGCACGGGCATTATCAAGCAACTCCGCCAGGGCACCCTCCTGGGGTAACAGGATACCCGGCCGCGCCATCACTATAATATGACAAAGATCAAGGATGCGCTCCCATTGATGCCATTCCTCTAACGCTGCAAAGGCATCCGCACCCATGATCCAACACAATACTTCATGACACCCTAGTTCAGAACGCAATTCTGTCAGAGTGTCCACAGTATATACGGGGCCACCGGATCTCAGTTCACGGTCATCGGCGACGAAACCCGGCTGCTGGCGCGTGACTATGTTGAGCATCTCCCAGCGATGTGCTGCACTTGCCAATGGTGTTGGCCGGTGTAGAGGCGCACCACTGGGTATAAACCGTATGTGCTCAAAGGGGATGTTTTTCAACACATCAAGCGCCGGCTTGATGTGACCGAAATGTATGGGGTCAAATGTCCCGCCTAGAATACCGATCACTCAATCGGTCCAGGGCTCAAACACGCAGATTATCAACCCAGGTGGCCAATCCTGCGGGAGGCATGGAATTATTCACGAATATGTCCATCCCCCAGTACAATAAATTTACGCGTAGTCAAACCCTCCAGCCCTACCGGCCCACGTGCATGCAGCTTGTCCGTGCTGATGCCGATTTCCGCACCCAGTCCATACTCAAAGCCGTCCGCAAACCGGGTCGAAGCATTCACCATCACCGAACTGGAATCTACTTCGCGCAAGAACCTGCGCGCCATTGTGTAATCTTCTGTGACAATTGCATCCGTATGCTGCGAACCGTAGCGTGAGATATGCTGCATGGCCTCATCGACATTCTGGACTATCTTTATCGCCAAAATCGGCGCCAGATATTCGGCAGACCAGTCACTTTCTTCTGCTGAGTTGATGTCCGGCAATATACCACGAGTCTTTTCACACCCACGCAGTTCAACCCGCTTTTCCAGGTACAGTTTTGCCAGCGGGGGCAGGATCTCATCAGCTATAGTCTCTGCAACCAGAAGCGTCTCCATGGCATTGCAAACACCATAGCGATGTGTCTTGGCATTGAAGGCAATTCTGATGGCCTTGTCTTTATCCGCACTTGCATCTATGTAAACGTGACAGACGCCATCCAGATGCTTAATGACAGGGATTGCCGACTCACGTGAGATCCGTTCAATAAGACCCTTGCCGCCACGCGGAATGATGACATCCACATACAGTTTCATGCCCAGCAAGACACCCACCGCTTCTCGATCAGTAGTCTCTACAAGCTGCACGCAATCGTGCGGCAAACCCGCCTTTTCAAGACCCATGTGAATACATTCGGCAATCGCCCTGTTGGAGTGTATGGCCTCCGACCCTCCACGCAGAATGACTGCGTTGCCTGACTTGAGACAAAGCCCGGCCGCATCGGCAGTCACATTGGGCCGTGACTCATAGATGATTCCTATAACGCCAAGCGGCACCCGCATACGACCCACCTGTATACCGGATGGCCGGTAGCTCATGTCAGTAATTTCACCCACCGGGTCTGGCAATAATGCAATCTGGCGCAGGCCATCAGCCATCGCTTGAATTCGTTTTGCATCCAGGCGCAGACGATCCAGCAACGCTTCATCCAGACCGCGTTGCTCTCCCAGGCTAATATCTTTCTGATTCTCACTGCATAGCTGTGTCTGGGACACCACAATGGATTCTGCGATATAGGTCAATGCCTGATTTTTCTGCGCAGACTCCGCACTTGAAATCTGCCGCGCTACGGCCCTGGCCTTGACGCCCAGACCCTGCATATATTCCCCGACTGGGCTTAATTTATCATTTAGATTTACGCTCACGAAGTAGTCCTCATTCAGTCGGGAACGGCTATCAATACTGACTAGCCTGACAACAATTTACTGGTCTCTTTGTCACTGATATCAAGGACTAATTGTAACAGCTCTTCCCACTCCCTGCCCCCATGCCCCGACTTGATCACTCGTTCAACCTCGGCACAACGCATCAGTATGGTCTCCCAGTCATCCTGCATTCTGCTCTGTAACGCATGTTTCACACAGGATTTCCTCTTTTGCCATACATGGCGCAAGATTGTCTCTACAGACTCTCCCTGCGCAAACCTGCGGGACATGGGCACCATAGCTCTCACCTGTTCAGACAGCGACCAGAGGACAAGTGTCGGATTGATGCCTTCAGCCTTGAGGCCAAACAACACTTTGACTGCGCGTGACGTCTTCCCAGCAAGCGCTGAATCCGCCAGATCAAATACGTTGTAACGCGCGCTGTCGACAACAGACTCAACCAGCGTGGAATAGTCCAGCAAACCTGGTTCATAGGACAGACATAGTTTATCGATTTCCTGTGCGGCGGCCAGGAGATTGCCTTCGATTCGCGATGCCAGGAACTCGACGGAATCCTGCTCCACATTAAATCCTCGCTGCTGAAATCTCCGTAGAATCCATTCACGCAGCTGCCCGCTGTCCAAAGGCCACACATTCAGCACCACTCCGGCCTTATCAATCGCCTTGACCCACGCACTGTTTTGCACGCCCCGCTCAAGCTTGCCGGTTTGTATCATCAAAACCGTATCTTGAGGCGGCCGTTCAGCATAACTCATCAAGGCGCTGGATCCCGCAACACCTGGCTTGCCGGGCATCCTCAGTTCGATTAATCGTCGCTGTACGAACAGGGAAAGATTGCCAGTCACCTCACGCAGACTTGCCCAGTCAAAACCGGTATCGACATGAATAACTACCCGCTCGATATAACCCTGTTGACGCGCATGCACACGCAGTCTGTCCACAGCTTCGATTAACTGAAACGGCTCCTCTCCCGCCAATAGATACACAGAAGCCAGACCTGATTGCAGATGACCGTCGAGCTGTACAGTTGAGAGCTGCATTTAACTGATAGTTCCAGACAAAATTACTCAATCACCAGCACATCCGCCAAAAGCCGATAGGCGGCATTAGCAGTTGTCTGGATGGCTAGACAGCATTTCCTGTGAGCATACAAATTCATGTAACTATTTTACACTCCATATCTAGCAACCGCCTTTCACATCGAGTGCTTATGGCAATTACATTGAAGTATCAGAAAGATAGTAATGTCTATTCGAATGAAGATGATAGCAGACTATATGCCGAGCTAAATGACCTGACTCAAGCGCTGGTATGCGCGACATTAGAGGATGCAGCAAGTCTGGCCAAGGATTCAGACTTTCGAAACCTACCGAGTAACACCAGACTATATGAAAGGCTGGACGCTCTGGACGCGCTATACAAAGACATCCTTACCATCAATGAAGGCTTTCTTAAAGAGCTGGACGACAAGTTCGAAAGCAAACCTGCGGGTGACTTTTCCGCACAATCGGCAGTAGCCGAACTGCTTGCCATCACAGACTGTGAATTTACGCAAATCAACAATGTCATTCAACAGTATATCGACATTACTCAGGAGACTCATAAGTATTTATTAATGAATATTGACCTCAGACTGCAAGCACTTGGTGACAGGTTAGGTCATGCTATTCACACTTATTGTATGCATCCAGTCTCATTATATGACCCGTTCCTGCGCTGTCTGGAGGTATTATCAATTCCGGCGCAGGGCAAGATTCTGTTATGCGATCTCTACCACAAAGTGCTTTCCTGCAAGTTGCATACGTTTTATGCCAAGGTCAACGAACTGCTGTTAGCTGCCAATTTGCTTAATTCCGCGCAACAGCTTGAAGATGCCGCACAAGCACGGATTCAAATGATTCAACGAGCTACCGATGGTATTCTTGAAAATCCCATCGATGCCATGAGTACGGGCGAATTCTTTTCACCAGTGAATTCACATTCCTGGGTTTTATTTGAAGAAATAAGGCCTGCAATCTATGAAACCTCGGCATCCGTTGAATATCTTGCTGCTGTAGAGCTGGTGGATTTGAAGTCGGCAGGTTTGTCGAACCAAAATGATTTCACCCTTCCACAGGATGCAGAGCTCGATTACCTACTTGAACCCTATGCACCCGGGACTGGCAGTTTATCGACTCCATACCAGAGGGATCAGGTGCTTGCCGCACTTTCGCATGTGCAAAAAACTATTGCCAATGATGACAGTCGGCTGTGTACCGAACAGATTCAGACGAGGGTCAAGCTTTTCCTATATGAGTCCGGGAGCGCCGATGCCAACATCATTGTAGAAAACGAGAACCGAGTCTTTGATTTTGCGGATAGTATATTTTCCGCCATCCTGCACGATGATGTACTTCAGGACTGCATCAAGTCGCTACTTGTTAAACTACAAATCCCAGTCATCAAACTGGCAATC
>JBGTHR010000193.1:0-5621 GCA_041746095.1 Gammaproteobacteria bacterium
AACCCCGGCGCGCGCCGTGCGAAGCAATTATTGGACAAACCCGATCGCCTCATTGGCCTGATATTACTGGGCAACAATTTTGCCAACATTCTGATTACCAACATAGCGACTTACATTGGCTACCGGCTATACGAAGACGCAGGAGTAGCGATCGCCATTGGCCTGCTTACCCTGCTGATCCTGATCTTTGGTGAGCTGGCGCCCAAGACGCTGGGCGCCATGCACTCCGAGAAAGTCGCCTACCCGGCCGCTTATATCTATGTGCCTCTGCTGACGCTGACTTTTCCGATCGTCTGGTCAGTGAATCTGATAGCCAATTCGCTGTTGCGTATGCTGGGTGTCACCGCCGATGATGGCGCAATGAATGCGCTCAGCCGCGAAGAATTGCGCACCGTTGTCAAGGAGGCAGGCGACCTGATTCCGCACAAACACCAGAAAATGCTGGTCGGCATTCTGGATCTGGAAAAAGTGACTGTCGAGGACATCATGATCCCGCGCAATGAGGTGGTGGGGCTGAATCTGGACGACGAGTGGGAGGAGATTAAATACCAGCTCATGAGCAGCGCATACACACGCCTGCCGGTCTTTCATGGTGGTCTGGACAACGCTGTGGGTTTTATTCATATACGCAAGATCATGCCAATGATCATGAATAACGCATTAACCCGTGAGGGTTTACAGGAGGCGATTCGTGAGACCTATTTCATCCCGGCAGGCACCAGCCTCAACCAGCAATTACTGGCATTCCAGCATAAACGACGCCGAGTGGGTCTGGTGGTTGATGAATACGGAGACATACAGGGACTGGTAACCCTGGAAGACCTGCTGGAAGAGATCGTTGGAGAATTTACAACCGATCCCGCCACCTCTTACCGCGATATCCATCCTCAGGATGATGGCAGCTATGTAGTCGAGGGTAGCACCAATGTCAGGGATATCAACCGGGCGCTGCAGTGGGAGTTACATGACGACGGTCCGCGCACCATCAATGGATTAATACTGGAACATCTTGAATCCATCCCTGAAACCGGAACCAGCGTATTGATCGATGGTTATCCCATTGAGGTCGTACAGACACAAAAAAACGCCGTCAAAACCGCACGAATCAGACCTCGACTGGAAACTTATGAACCGGTTCTGCACGATAGCGATTAAAACCCAGGCTATCAAAATATGAGCAAGTCCAAGTCCCGCCACTGCTGCACTGAATGCGGCGCCGTACATAATAAATGGTCAGGGCAATGCTCGGATTGTGGCGCCTGGAACACTCTCCAGGAACAGGTCATCGACCTGGCGAGCAAGAGCGGCCCGCGTTTCTCCGCCTATGCTGGCACTCAGCGCATACAGGCGGTCAATCAGATTAACATGAGCGAAATGCCGCGCCACAGCAGCGGACTCAGTGAACTTGATCGAGTGCTTGGCGGTGGAATCGTGCAGGGCTCGGTAGTCCTGATCGGCGGCAGTCCAGGCATTGGTAAATCGACCCTGTTGCTGCAGATGCTCACTGAATCCAGCGCTACTGGCAGTCTTTATGTTAGTGGCGAGGAGTCTGCACAACAGATCAGTCTACGCGCCCACCGGCTGGGCCGTGGGAACAGCGCTTTGCCATTATTAATCGAGACTTCGGTGGAACAGATTCTGGCTTCGGCCAGACAATACAAGCCCCGCTTGATCGTTATCGACTCTATTCAGACGCTGTACACGGAGCAGCTTCAATCAGCGCCTGGATCCGTTGCCCAGGTGCGCGAATGCGCCGCACAGCTGGTGCAGTTCGCCAAACACACTCAAACCAGCGTATTTCTGGTCGGACATGTCACCAAAGAAGGAGCGCTGGCCGGGCCGCGTGTTTTAGAGCACATGGTCGATACCGTGCTGTATTTTGAGGGCGACGCCAGTGAACGTTACCGAGTGTTGCGTGCGGTTAAAAATCGCTTTGGCGCCGTCAACGAGCTGGGAGTGTTTGCCATGTCCGACAGCGGACTTAAAGGAATAAGCAATCCTTCGGCTATCTTTCTGTCACGCCACGAAACTCCAGTTTCGGGCAGTGTGATCATGGTGACACTTGAGGGTACACGTCCCATGTTGCTGGAAATGCAGGCGCTGGTGGATGAAAGTCACATTGCCAACCCGCGACGGGTGGCCGTTGGCCTGGATTCCAATCGTCTCACTATGCTGCTGGCAATACTGCACCGGCATGGTGGTATTGCCATGTACGATCAGGATGTATTCGTTAATGTTGTAGGCGGAGTACGCATCAGCGAGACCGGCGCCGACCTTGCCGTACTGCTGGCTATATTATCTAGCTTTCGCAGTCGGCCTCTGCCAGCGGATCTGATTGTATTTGGTGAGGTTGGGCTTGCGGGTGAAATCCGTCCTGTGCCGAACGGTCAGGAACGTCTGCGCGAGGCGCAAAAACACGGCTTCAAGCGTGCGATCCTACCCAGCGCCAATGCTCCAAAAAAGCCCATCAATGATATGCAGATAATCGCCGCACAGAGACTGGGAGATGCAATAGATCAGTTACAATAGACAAACAAGCCGGCGCGAACTTTCATGAGTCAGAAGAAGGCCAGAATTTTTAAGGCTGCGTTCGTTAAAGACAAGCTATGACTAAAGCTCCGTTTTCACGACTCAGTTCGAAAAAATCCCAAAGGCATTATTCAGGGCTTTCCTGAGTAGTTAATCTCAAACCTAAGACATGAGTCACAACACCTGGATTCACAGACTGGTCCGCAGTGGCGTAAAGCCACTGGTAAATACACAAGTGACTCCCAATCAGATTACCACTCTGCGGCTGACAACCGGGATTTTGGCCGCTGTCCTGTTGGCCATCGGCGAGTCCCCGTGGCACTACTATGCCGCAGGAATGTTCATATTCTCTATGCTGCTCGATCGCGCCGATGGACAGCTCGCGCGTATGAGTGGACGCACCTCGGCCTGGGGGCATACTTACGATCTTGCCAGTGATGCGCTGTGCAATGCATTGTTCTTCATAGCATTGGGTGTGGGCTTACGCGATAGCGGCCTAGGCCTATGGGCAATTGTTATGGGACTGATCGCCGGCCTTGGCGTGGTTGCCGTGCTGTGGCTGGTAATAAAAACCGAGACACGACAGGGGGAACGCGCGGCAGAACTGAGAAGCTTCGCCGGATTCGATGCCGACGACGCCATGCTGCTAGTCCCCGTCACCATCCTTGTCGGCGCATCCACGCCGCTGTTAATAGCCGCCTGTATCGGCGCTCCGCTGTTTGCGCTGCTGATGTTCTTAAATCTGCGCAAACGTGCTCGCACGGCATAGTATTCGTACAAGCTCAAACTTTCGGCTGAATAATGTTACGCAGACTTTGCAGAAGACGATCCATATCGTCATCAGAAATATCACCCATCGTTGAAATCCTGAATAGACTGCGCTGCAACGTCCCTTGCCCGGCATAAATGATAAAGCCACGCATCTTGAGTCCATCATGCAGTTGTGTGTAGCTGAACGACTCAGGCAAATAATAGGCATTCAGCACCACTGAACTCTCATTCTCACTTAGCAACGGTTTAACACCCAGGGATACCAGTTCCTGTCTGACCTTGTGCGCATGATTGCGATAGCATAGCTGGCGTGCACGCCAGCCGCCCTGCTCCTCAAATTCAAGCAAGGCCTCTCTAAAGGCATAGTAAAGATGTACGGGCTGGGTGAAGGGAGTGGTTTGGTTATCCTGAGCGCGACAATACTCTGACAGATCAAGATACAAGGTGCGTTTGGCTTTCTCCGCGCCAGCCAGTGTCTGCCGGTTTACTATTACAAAAGACACACCAGGCGATGCGTGCAGGCACTTGTTGGCAGTCGCGGCACAGGCTGCGATATTCCAACCCTCAAAATCAATGGCCTCGGCGCCAAAACTGCTGACGCCATCGACCAGCATGCTCACGTTATTCGCATTGCATAGTTCAGCCAACGCTGCCAGATCATTCAATCGGCCTGTAGTGGTTTCATGATGCACCACTGCAACATGCGTGAAGGCTGATTCACTCTGCAGTTCACGCGCAACGTCTGCAGGGTTGATTTGCTGACGCCATGTGTAAGACAGCCTTGAATGCGCAATTCCATGAATCTCCAGCATGCGGGTCATGCGTTCACCATAGACGCCATTTTCTATCACCAGCACGCGGCCATGTTCTGGTATGACACTGGTAAGCATGGCTTCCACCGCAGCGGTGCCTGAACCGGCCATTAACACGGGGGCGAAGATATCAGCCGCCAATCCATAGACATTTAATAGTTGCGCACGAATCGTATCCTGCAGCGCTGCGAACTCAGGTTCACGGTGACAGAGATCCTCAAGGGTAAGCGCCTTACGGACTCTCGGTGAGAGTGTCACCGGCCCGGGATTCAGCAGGATCATGTTCTCAACACGTTGCAAACGACAAATGTGCGCCAATATGTTGCATCAGGCGTTGCGTTATCTGTTCGGGGGAATGCGTAGGCCGTGGCAGATTATCAGGAGCGCCCGGTCGAATCTTGATATGCGCAAACCGGGGACCGAGCATATTTTTATCACTTAAAACTTCATCTACTACATCCAGATTATCGCCTTCGATCACCACAGGATATCCGCACGACCTGGCGATACCGGCAAATGACACACCTGCCGAGACCGTTGCCTGTGCGCCGGTGGAATCATGCACCTCGTTATCCAGGACTATATGCGTAAGGTTCCCGCCGGCATAAGCGCCCAGTGTGGCGTAATTGCCCATGCGCATCAGACTTGCGCCATCGCCATCGATAACCACGACCCGCAGATCAGGACGCGCCATAGCCAGACCCAGGCCCAGTGCTGGCGCGCAACCCATGGAGCCAACCATATATAAATGGTTCGGCCGATCATCCAGGGAAAACAATTCTCGTCCAGCGTAACCCGTGGTCGCAATGATTACCGTTTGACTGATATCGGTCGAATCCACAATCCGTTGCAGAACCTGCTGACGGGTCAGTTTTTTTTGCAATGGGATTGAAGGCGCGCAATCCTGTGCATTTAATCCCGTGCGCTCCGCAACGATTGGCTTGGCCTTCGGCAGGGCATAGGGTGCAACGCAACCCTTGCGCATGATCAATGCATAGGGCCGATTTGTGTCCGCCATGTAAGCCTGCGCACGCGACAGTACCGCAGCAATCTGCTCAGGCTCTGACGGAAAATATTCCCAGGGCACATCCAGCAGCTCAAACAGGCCTGGTGTGGCCTGGCCCATCAGGATGTGCTGCGGTTCATCACCCAGCTCAGGGTCTCCACGCAAGGTAACGATCACCAACACTGGAATACGAAAGGTATGCAACAGTGAGGTCAGCGGGTTGATCGCATTACCAAGTCCTGAATTCTGCATCATCACGATGGCGCGGCGCCCACCTAATGTAGCGCCAGCGGCCGTGGCCATGGCATCACCTTCATTCGCTGAAGAGACATAATCTAGCTTTGAGTCACCGATGGTGTAATTGATAAACGGCGTCAGAAACGAGCACGGCACTCCCGTATAAAAATCATATCCAAGAATCCTCGCCTGCTCGACAAACTGCTCTGCCTGTATCATTTTTTCTTATTGTTCTTTACGTGACTGTGCTCAACCTGAGCAAAGTC
>JBGTHR010000194.1:0-6879 GCA_041746095.1 Gammaproteobacteria bacterium
AGGATTTGCCCATATTCATTGCTGGCGACACTACCGGGACACGACCTATTCTGCATGAGGCTGGTGATGAAGGCAAAATCGCCGGATACAATGCCAGTCATGAAGATATCATTGCATTCAGGCGCAAAACACCGCTCGCGATTACCTTCTGCGACCCCAATATTGCACAGATTGGCAGTCCGTGGTCAGAGCTAAAGGATCGCAACGATATCGCCGTGGCGGAGATACGCTTTGGCCCGGTTGGTCGCGCACTGATCATGGCGCAGAATAAAGGTATTCTACGGGTATATGCCGAAAAACCCGGCGGCAAGCTTCTAGGCGCCGCCATGATCGCCCCGCGTGGTGAGCATCTCGCGCATTTGCTGGCCTGGTCCATACAACAGGAACTCAGTGTCTTCGACTTGCTGAAGATGCCCTACTATCACCCGGTAATCGAGGAAGCGCTGCAGGCCTGTTTGAACATGATTGTGGGCGAACTTGAGCAACCTCCCAGTCCAATTCGAGAACTGGACACTCTGTGATCTGACCTTAATCTGCTGACGCCCGCCACTGCTGGGCTTTTCATTATCAGCGCCGCTACATCTCGCCGCGAGTTATAATAGCTACACATGATCGTTAATCAGAATCACCGAAGCAGGGGTAATCTATGAGCTCCGACTCAACTTCCAAGGAACAGCGTATCCTGATCGTAATGCGTAAAGTGCTGGCCAATATCGTCAAGGACACCACCCCGGATCCCGGTATGCGCAACCCACTCAGTGAGTCAACGATACGCGACATCCGTGAGTGTTTTGGCCTGATCTCGGCCAGAGAACGGGAATTGGCTGAAGAGCGTGGCGTTGAGATTGCAGATCGGCCACATTATCCAGACCAACCGCAGCCCAGTAAGGTTATCTCCATAACGAATCTCAAAAAAAAGCCACCTAAGGAATAATTACTGAGACGGGATTCGACAAACCCCTGCCTGCACAATAGCCGGAGGACATGTTAGGTTTGTGAAATAATCGTATTCCATCAGATTGCATAAGAACTGCACAATGCCAGGACTCAGCACGGAGAAACGCATTCAAATAACGCAGTCTGTTATGCGATTACTTGACGATTGGAACGTATCGGCCAGCGATATTATTACCCTGCTGGGCCTGCCGGAAAAATTCAGGACTCGGCATCTGGAGCGTTATCGCAATAAAACCCCGTTACCGGATGATCCAATTGTAATGCAGCGTGTCGAACATCTTGCAGGAATAGCAGATGCATTGCGCACCACCTTTCCACGCAATGCAACCATGGGTCCTATCTGGCTACGCAAACCTCACAGGCGGTTCAGCAATCATGCACCGCTGGATATTATGCTGCGTGATCTGAACGGCCTGATCGCCATTCGCGCCGAACTGGATTGCGCCTATGCCTGGCAGCGTTCGGAGCAAGGTTCGTAGTACACATTTCCTATATTTCAGTATTTGCACAATCCAGTTTGACCCCGTCATGGCATGAGCTGATAATGCCGGTCTGCTAGTTATGCAAATCAATCAACGTCATGCTGAGACTCGAGGATATCAAGGTCAAGATTTCACCTGCTGTGAAAATCACGGCGGAGAACAAGTGTGGCTTTTGCACAAATTCAAAATGCTGCCAGTATGTGACGCAACAGATCGACACGCCGCGCAGCAAGTATGATTATGAGCATCTGCTTTGGCAGGTTTCGCATGAAAACGTGAGTGTCTATAAAGAGGATGACGGCTGGTTTCTGCTGGTAGATTCCAGTTGCACTCATTTACTCCCAGGAGGAAAGTGCGGCATCTACGAAGTCCGTCCGAAAATATGCCGCGACCACTCCAACGATTATTGTGAATACGACGCGCCAGCTGAAGATGGTTTTGATTTATACTTTCAGGATTACGAATCGCTGCTTAAACATTGCAAGAAGCGCTTTAAAACGTGGGCGCGCGGTTGAGCTGATGTTCAGCGGATAACATCACCTATTCTTGATGTTATCGGTTGGCATAATCTCGGAAAAATTTCTTATCGCCGGATAATCACCGGTATCCTGTTCCGCCCTTCCTGAATCAGGCTGCCGAATAGAGATCAGATATTTTATGCCGTGTGTTCGCGCAGCATTCAGGACACGAAGATTGTCATCAATAAACAAACTCTTCTGCGCATCATACGTCTCAGACTCAATCAGTCGTGGCCAGAAATTGGCGTTCTCCTTGGCGTAACCAAAGTCATGTGAACTGATCACGGCATCGAAATAGGTCTCGAGCCCAGTCCGCTCAAACTTGACCTCTATAGTGCGCCGATGCGCATTGGTCAGTAATACCAGTCTCTTATTTAGCCGCCTTACGGCAATCAAAAAGGCTTCCACCTCCGGAAATATCAACACACGATCCGCAATCTCGCGCTTGAGTTGTATGATATCCAGCGCCAGTTCGCGGCTCCAGTAGTCCACGCAATACCATTCCAGGCTACCTTCCATGGCTCGATAGCGCGCATAAAGATCAAGCTTAGCAGCCTCGATTGCCAGTGAATTCAGTTCGCTGAAACGTAATGGCACATGCTCATGCCAGAAGTAGTTATCAAAATTGAGATCCAGCAGCGTTCCGTCCATATCCAGAAATACCGTGGTTATGTCATCCCAGTTCAGCATGGTTCAATACTCTCTAAGTGAATGGCATTTAACGGATAAAGTCATTAGCCTATCAATGAAGCGGGTATCACCGTTAATTATCCGCTAAACTGTATCGCTATATTTTTACGCAAAATTTAAGGAATCACACATGAGTTATAGCCCAGAAGACCTACCCAAACTGCTAGCAGCGACACGTAAAATTGCCACGCAAGCAGGTGAAGCCATTATAAACGTATACAACGAAGGCTTTGAAGTCACAGACAAGGATGACAAGTCGCCTCTAACCACGGCTGATCTTGCCTCGCATCACTCAATTGTGGACGGTTTAAAGGCGCTCACTTCAGACATACCCATCCTCTCGGAGGAATCCAGGCTACTGCCTTTTGAAACGCGTTCCAGCTGGGAGACTTACTGGCTGATTGACCCTTTGGACGGCACCAAGGAATTCATTAAACGCAATGGAGAATTCACCGTCAATATTGCGCTCGTTCACCAACATAAGCTGGTACTCGGCGTAGTCTATGCCCCGGTGCTTGGACTGAGTTATTACGCCGCTAAAGGACATGGCTCCTTCAAGAGCACCAAGGACGGGGATACACTACCGATCAAAACGCGCGACCAAACTCCTAAAGAACCTGTTATCGCAGGCAGTCGCTCGCATGCCGGTGATTCGCTGATAGCATTTCTGGGCAAAGTCGGCTCACATGAGCTGATCAGCATGGGCAGCTCACTCAAGATCTGTCTGGTTGCCGAGGGCAAGGCTGACCTCTATCCGCGTTTTGGACTCACCTCGGAATGGGACACTGCGGCAGCTCAGTGTGTGGTAGAGGAGGCCGGGGGCGAATTGACAGATCTCGATTTCAAACAGCTACTTTACAATACCAAGGAATCGTTACTGAACCCACACTTTATGGTCATAGGTAACACTAAACACGACTGGGGTTCATATCTTTAAATAGTCTGGATGCAAATAGGACTAAGGTATGCTGGAAACGAGCTGTGCCCTTATCTCTGTCTGCTCCGCATTAGTCTGAATGCTTTGTGAACTATCCAGGATAGAAAGATCTTCCTCAAGACACTCATAAAACTGCTCTCGGTCCTGCCATTGCCAGTACTTTATGTACTTGGCAATGTGTTTTATTTCGTGAGTTACTATCTGCTCAAACTCAGAAGACCCGTAGTCATCGCCAATCTCAGCAAGACTTTTTCTCACTTCAGCGCCGCCCAGATCAACTCTCTGGCAAAGACTTTTTACCATAACTACGCTGAAGTGATTGCCGAGATGCTCAAGACATTCAGCATACCTCCGGAAATGCTGGCGAAACGCGTGCATATTGAAAACATTGATCTGCTGCAAAACGAACTGGGTAAAGGTCAGTCTGTAATAGTATTGTCGGCGCATCTCTGCAATGTGGACTGGTTAATGGTTGCCACTCAACTCAAGCTTGGCTACCCAGTTGATGTGGTCTACAAACCTAGACATATCGAATCTATTGATATGATGTTTATAAAATCTCATCAGCGTTTCGGTGCATATCCTGTGTCCACAAAAGACACTGCAAGAGAGACTGTACGACGCAAGAATGTTGTCCGGGCTATTGCACTGGCGGCCGACCTGGCGCCCAGAGAAAGTGAGGATAAATTGTGGCTGGAGTTTTTATCCAGGAGTACTGCATTTTTTCAGGGCCCTGAAAAACTCGCTCACATGATGAAGTATCCCGTGTATTTTATGAGTATGAAGCGCATCAGACGTGGATATTATCGAGCCTCGGTAAAACAACTCACCAGTCTTTCTCACATCGAATCTGACCAGGTAATTACACGACGCTATGCACAGGAGGTCGAGGCTCAGATCCTGTTAAACCCGGCTGACTGGCTGTGGTCGCACCAGCGCTGGAAATACTCGAAACCTGATTAGAGTGTTCTGCCATAATATGGATAACTGATCTCAAACAAACCGGTGGATTGATAACATCCAAACGAATTATTAAATCCTGCCTATTGACAAGATGCCACAGAGTCTCTAGATTGTTGATTGCGCCGAGTTGAAACACAGCTTGCGGGCGCATTATAAATTCGGCTAAAGCGTAATAGAATTTGAAACCCGCTTTAGCATGCTAACGCGGGTTTTTTTTGGTCAGGCAATAATTATTATCATACCTACTGCACTGCGCCGCAATTGGCAGTGCAGTGGATGTCGCCGGTTTAATCAACAACTTGCAGGGCGGAATATAAATACTGCTAAAGCGCTGGCCGTCTGGAGCTCCTGGATTGCCTCTACGCCTTATTAACTTACTCAGGAGCAGGAGATATCGCAATGTCACTATCAATCCAAAATTTGTTTGCCCGCAGGCAATCCAGCAAAGCGGAGCAAGACGATGCCCGCGCGGATAAAAAATATCCCTACTATGCACTCGCGTTTACGCGTGATACCTCAGCAGCGGCGCTGGCCTGCGCGGAGGCGCTTGAAAGACCCGGTCTTGACCACGCGTTAATCGATAAGCTGCTGATCACCGGTCTCACGGAACATCTCACAGAACACCATAGCGATAAGGATCAGCAGGGTCTGAGAGAATTGGCAATTGATCTGCTTCAGCCCGCCAAGGATTCCGTGCAGCGTTTTTATCAGGAGAGCAAAAACCAGAATCCCGACTTTG
The DNA here is from genome assembly GCA_041746095.1 of Gammaproteobacteria bacterium. GTDB lineage: Bacteria > Pseudomonadota > Gammaproteobacteria > JBGTHR01 > JBGTHR01 > JBGTHR01. The sequence goes on from JBGTHR010000194.1 coordinate 5,287, forward strand.
AGGACATCATTCATTCAGCTCATGAAGAATGCGACCTTGATTTCCTGCAACTCGTCACACGGTTGTATACTCAGGAATTCGTCAGACAGACAGCAGCTTAGACCCTCTTACGCTGAAATCTGATCTTCAGGATTCACTTGTACTTATGGTATGTAAGCGAGATAACATTACGATTAGTACTGAAAATCCGTCCGCCTAGTCAGGCACCATATGGTTAGAATGATACCCTGCCCATGCCTCTGGGCATAGGTGTGCGTATTGAGCAAACCCTGAATACACACACCTGTTGTTCTCACAAGAATCCAATTATGAACACTATACTCATTGCCGATCAAATAGATGAACTGGGCATCGACTATCTGAAAAGTCAGCCTGACTTGCAGATTGATATTCATCTCGGATCAAATGAAGCCGAATTATGCCGAATCATCCGTAATTACCAGGCGGTAATTGTACGTAGCGCCACAGTAATAACCCGCGCGGTCATCCAGGCAGGAATCCACCTGAAGATCATTGGCCGCGCAGGTATAGGTACAGATAACATCGATATTAAGGCTGCTACCGAGCATGGAATCGTGGTGCTCAACACACCGGATGCCAATGCCATAACGACTGCTGAACTGACGCTTGCACATTTATTATCACTCAGCCGTCATCTCCCGCATGCTGACAGATCGGTGCGTTCCGGAGAGTGGAGCCGATCCCGTTATATCGGCACCGAGATATCAGGAAAGACCTTGGGAATCGTCGGCCTCGGCACCATTGGACGTATAGTCGCCTCACGTTGTCAGGGACTGAACATGCGGGTTGTTGCCTTTGACCCATTCGTGAACCGGGATGTGTTTGAGACTCTGGGTATTGTACCCCTGGAACTGAACGATTTACTGGCGCAATCTGATTATGTCAGCCTGCATTGTCCGGTCACTGCGAAGACCCGCAACCTGCTCAACGCCGAGCGGATAGCCAGAATGAAACCGGGCGCCCGGCTAATCAACTGCGCACGTGGCGAGCTCATCAATGAACAGGCGCTACACGATGCGCTCGCAAGTCACGCGATCGCCGGCGCTGCGCTGGATGTGTTTTCAAGCGAACCCCCCAAAGACTCTCCCCTGCTGAGCCTTGACAATGTAGTCTTTACCCCCCACCTCGGCGCATCCACCAATGAGGCCCAGACCGCAGTAGGCATGGAAATCGCCAGGCAGGTCTCGAACTATCTGGAGACTGGTGAGGCCGTTAATGCAGTCAATCTGGTATCGATCTCAAAGGAGGAACTGGCCAGAATTAAACCCTACCTGGAACTTGCTGAAAAGCTGGGAAGTGTGATTGCCAATCTGATTGATCATTCTCCTGAATCACTGGAAGTTACTGTCTGTGGACGCGCCGCTGAGATCGATGTGCGTCCATTAACGGTGAGCACCCTCACGGGGCTGCTAAAGCATATGCTCTCAGCACCGGTAAACCAGGTCAATGCCAGACATCTCGCTGAACGCCAGGGGATTGCGCTGGTGGAGGCGCTCAGTGATCACGCCCAGGAATATCTCTCAACTTTACAGGTTTGCGCTAAAGACCACGATGGCGAAACCACCGTTGTGG
>JBGTHR010000195.1:0-4359 GCA_041746095.1 Gammaproteobacteria bacterium
AGTCTTTTTGATGTGGTTGGGCGAACAGATTACCGAGCGGGGAATCGGCAATGGAATTTCTATCATAATATTTGCAGGCATTGTTGCGGGTCTTCCTGCTGCTGTCGGTGGCACACTTGAGCTCGCCAGAACAGGTGAACTTTCAGCAGCCCTGGTTATCGCCTTATTTGCCTTGGCTATAGTCATTACGGGCTTCGTAGTGTTCGTAGAACGTGGCCAGCGACGAATTACAGTTAATTATGCAAAGCGTCAACAGGGACGCAAGATGTATGCAGCGCAGTCTAGCCATCTGCCTCTAAAGTTAAATATGGCAGGCGTAATTCCGCCTATTTTTGCATCCAGTATTATTTTGTTTCCAGCCACGCTGGGTCAGTGGTTTGGGCAGGCCGAGGGTATGGCTTGGTTGCAGAATCTTTCTACTGCTTTAAGTCCTGGCCAGCCACTTTACGTAGGGTTTTATGCCGCCGCGATTATTTTCTTTTGTTTCTTTTACACAGCCATCGTTTTCGATGCGCGTGAAACAGCAGACAATCTGAAAAAATCCGGTGCATTTATCCCTGGAATACGTCCTGGTGAGCAAACTGCAAGATATATCGATGGTGTAATGACCAGACTTACAGCAGTTGGCGCAATATATATAACGTTGGTCTGTTTGATGCCTGAGTTTCTTATCGTATGGTGGAGTGTGCCGTTCTATTTTGGTGGTACATCCTTATTGATTATTGTTGTTGTAGTTATGGACTTCATGGCTCAACTTCAGGCGCATATGATGTCCCATCAGTATGAGGGATTGATGAAAAAGGCAAACTTCAAAGGTCATGGTAAGGGCAAAGGGCTGCTTCGTTAGAGTAGTGCAGCAGATATAATTTAGGTAACCATCAAATACTCATTAACATTATTTGAATAACAATCAGGTGGCAAGATGAAAGTTCAGGCATCAGTAAAGCGAATATGCAGAAATTGCAAGGTAGTCAGGCGTAAAAGGGTCGTCCGTGTGATATGTACAGATCCACGTCATAAACAGCGCCAGGGCTGATACTGATCAGCACATGATATTTAACTTATGTTTTACCTCGGTGAAGAACATGACTCTATTGGAGATTACTTGAATGGCTAGAATCGCGGGGATTAATATTCCGGTGCAAAAGCACACCGTGATTTCACTGACTTCCATATTTGGAGTCGGGCGGACCACGGCTGAAAAGATTTGCGCCAGTACAGGCGTGAACCCAACGTCCAAAGTCAAGGATCTTAGAGAAGATGAAATTGAGAAGCTTCGTGCAGAAGTCAATGGAATTACTGTTGAAGGTGATCTTCGCCGCGAAACTACCATGAATATCAAACGACTTATGGATCTCGGGACATACCGTGGGCATCGTCACCGCCGTGGACTTCCGCTGCGTGGTCAGCGCACTCGCACCAATGCGCGCACCAGGAAAGGTCCACGCAAACCAATTCGCAAATAATTTAATTATTCATTAATCACGTTTGATTCCGGGTATAACCGATGGCAAAGCCAGCAACAAAAGTACGTAAAAAGATCAAGAAAACAGTTACTGACGGGATTGCGTTCATCAATTCCTCGTTCAATAACACGATTATTACTATTACGGACCGTCAGGGTAATGCACTATGCTGGGCAACTTCTGGCGGTTCTGGGTTTCGTGGTTCCAGAAAAAGCACCCCGTTTGCTGCACAGGTTGCTGCAGAACGTGCAGGTAATGCAGCGCGTGAATTTGGCATGCAAAATATTGAAGTTAAGGTCAAGGGTCCGGGTCCAGGTAGAGAGTCAGCCGTGCGGGCATTAAATAATGTTGGATTTAAGATCACCAACATTCTTGACATAACTCCCATACCGCATAATGGTTGTCGGCCACCCAAGCGCCGCAGAGTTTAAAGGAGATCGTTTGAATGGCTAGATATTTGGGACCCAAGTGCAAACTTAGCAGGAGGGAAGGTGTCGATCTCATGCTCAAGAGCCGTGCACGGTCGCTGGATTCGAAGTGCAAACTGGACAAAGTGCCTGGTCAGCATGGCGAACGCCGCACCCGCGTTTCTGATTACGGATTACAGCTACGCGAAAAACAAAAGTTACGGCGTATTTACGGAGTTCTTGAGAAGCAGTTTCGTAACTACTATAAATCCGCGGCTGCCACAAAAGGTTCGACTGGTGAAAACCTCCTCAAATTACTGGAGTGCCGTCTTGATAATGTTGTTTATAGAATGGGATTTAGTGCTACGCGTGCAGAAGGACGGCAGTTGGTAAGTCATAAAGCAATCCTGGTAAATGGCAAATCTGTCAATATCGCCTCATACCCTGTGAAAGCTGACGATATAGTTGCTGTGCGTGAAAAGTCCAGGAAACAACTGCGCATACAGGAGGCCCTTAACGTTGCAGAACAATATGGCTTTGCAGACTGGGTCGAAGTGGATGCAAAAAAGATGCAAGGTGTATTCAAGTCAGTACCTGAGCGTGGTGATCTACCGCCGGATATTAATGAATCACTTGTAGTTGAGCTTTACTCGAAATAAGGACAAATACCGGATCGGCAGACAGGTTCTATTTCTGCGCCGACTGGGATTTTTGTGACTCAAATGCCATCGTGTGCTTTAAGAGGTTTGAATAGTGGCTAACAGCAATGAATTACTGAAACCTCGCCTGATTAATGTTCAGGCGATAAGTGATAATCGGGCCAGGATTGTGCTTGAGCCACTGGAACGTGGTTTCGGGCATACCTTGGGAAATGCTCTGCGTAGAATACTACTCTCTTCGATTAGTGGATGTGCGGTAATAGAGGCTGAAATCAATGGTGTATTGCATGAATACACAGCTATTGAGGGCGTGCAAGAAGATGTAGTCGATATTCTGCTTAATCTCAAGGGACTGGCTATCCGCATGCACCAAAAATCCGAGGCTACTCTGTCATTGCAGAAACAGGGTAAAGGTATAGTGACAGCCGCAGATATACAGATCGATCATGACATTGAAATTATCAACCCAGATCATGTGATTGCTCATATTACTGAAAATGGCGCTCTGAATATGACATTGAAGATTGCCAGAGGCCGAGGTTATCAGCCCGCTACAGTCAGGCGCTCAGACGAAGATCGCGCATTAGGTAGACTCGTTCTTGACGCAAGCTTTAGTCCGGTTCGACGTGTAGCGTACAGTGTTGAAAGCGCGCGCGTTGAGCAACGTACCGATCTGGATAAACTAATCATTGATCTTGAAACCAACGGTACAGTCGATCCAGAAGAAACTATTCGCAAAGCTGCTGGTATTTTACAGTCGCAATTATCGGTTTTTGTCGAACTGCGAGGTGATGAGCAAAAAGAACCGGATTTCATGCAATCCGAAATCGATCCTATACTGCTTAGGCCTGTTGACGATCTCGAACTTACAGTCCGCTCCGCTAATTGTCTGAAGGCCGAAAATATATACTACATCGGAGATCTAATTCAGCGAACGGAAGTTGAGTTATTAAAAACTCCGAATCTTGGCAAGAAATCTTTAACAGAGATAAAGGATGTGCTTGCATCTCATGGTCTATCCATGGGAATGCGGTTAGAGAACTGGCCGCCTGCCAGCCTCAAGGACGACAGAAAGGCATCTGCCTGAAAATTATTTCTGGTCTCGCTAACGGGATCTTTCAATGTTAAGTGAAAATTAAAGAGAACAATCATGCGTCATCGACATGCAGGACGACAACTTAATCGTAACAGTAGCCATCGCAAGGCAATGTTCAGCAATCTTGCCGTGTCTCTTTTCCACCACGAAGCCATACGCACTACATTGCCGAAGGCTAAGGAATTGCGTAGAGTAGCCGAGCCATTAATTACCCTCGCCAAGGAAGATTCGGTCGCAGGTAGACGCCGTGCGTTTGCAAAATTACGCGACAAAGCCTGTGTAGGCAAACTGTTTACCGAACTAGGGCCAAGGTACAAGGCCAGACCAGGCGGATATATGAGGATCCTTAAGTGTGGGTATAGGTCTGGTGACAACTCACCTATGGCGTATGTAGAACTGGTGGATCAACCGGTTTCCAGTGGTGTAACGTAGTATATTGGCACTGTCACCTGCTTCACCAGCAGGTAGTTTCGGCTTAGACGATGATCGGATTTGAGATGACCGATAGTGGGTTTAATCGCCGCGCGCCGCTTCATCCAACGCCGTACACAGGCGGTGGCGCATTTGGGTATCTTGTGCCCACCAGGTGAACCCGGGTATCTTCCTCGGCACCATATCCCGATACCCCAGATCACAATACGCCTGTTGAGGCATCACGCCAGTCAGTACCTGAGTCTGTTGCAGCGCCAGTTTCAGGGTATGTCCATCATCGGGGTTGTCGGGCAGACTTT
>JBGTHR010000196.1:0-3336 GCA_041746095.1 Gammaproteobacteria bacterium
ACAAAGGAAAAAATATATGAGTTTTGTACAAGAATTTAAGGAATTTGCGATTAAGGGCAATATGGTGGATATGGCGGTCGGTATCATTATCGGTGCTGCGTTTGGCAAAGTGATTTCTTCGCTGGTATCGGATGTCATCATGCCGCCACTGGGTATTCTGATTGGGGGGGTGGATTTTACCGACCTTGCCGTTACGCTAAAGGCCGCCGCCGGCGGTGCGGAAGCCGTGACACTTAAATATGGAGCGTTTATACAGACAACGTTCGACTTCCTTATCATTGCCTTTGCGATCTTCATGGTCATCAAAATTATGAATAGAATGAAGAGAAAAGCCGAAGAAAGTCCTGAGAAGGAACCAGAGCCCTCCAAGGATATCGTTCTGCTTACGGAGATTCGTGATCTGCTGAAAAAATAACACTCTCCGTTTCTGAGCCAGTCTGCCACGCATCATCAGCGTGGCAGGCGCTGTTATACTGCGACTGAATATTCAGCAGCAAGCCATTATCTTCGCAGAAAAATTCCCCTGGGAGTATTAATACTCAACGTGCAGGGCTCGATTTCCATTCCAGGATTTCCTTAAGCAGATCAATGACATGACTGATTGCATCGTCATCGGTGGCGGCCTGGTTGGCCTGTTGACGGCATACATGCTGAATGAAGCCGGTCTGGACGTGGAATTGTTTGATAAAGGAGAGCTTGGCGCTGAGTCTTCCTGGGCAAGCGGTGGAATACTCTCACCGTTATATCCCTGGCGATACCCTGACATTGTGACCAGAATGTCACGCGAAGCACAACTGCTGTATCCCGCGCTGGCGCAAAGATTAACCGAAGAGTCTGGAATTGACCCCGAGTATTCACAAAGTGGTTTGCTGATTGTGGATTGTAATGAACATGATATTGAGTTGGCAGGCTCCTGGTCCAAAAAACATGGCGAGAATATAGTTACAACAACATCACCGGCGCAATACGAAAAGAATATTAACCAGGGGTTCAACCAAGCCATATGGCTGCCAAATTGTGCACACATTCGCAGTCCGCGCCTGATCAAGTCACTTGCCGTTGGTTTGAAAATACGCGGCTTGAGGATTCATCAGCATGTTGCCGTGGACGAACTCATCGTCCGGCACGATTCGATCATGGGTGTGCTAACGCGTGAAGGCAAAACTCTGGCCCCCAAAGTCATTGTCGCCGGTGGCGCCTGGACCCCCGGATTGATGCCTGCTCTCTCTACACCGCTCAAAATCCAGCCTGTGCGTGGCCAGATGATCCGTTTTGCCGCGAAATCAAACCTGCTCAGCAGAATGATACTGCATAACGGCTATTATCTGATCCCCAGACGGGATGGCGGCATTCTTGCAGGAAGCACCCTGGAGTCAGTCGGATTTAACGCTTCAACCACAGCGCAAGGCTATAGTGAACTACTCGAAGCCGCATCAACTATGCTGCCGATGCTTGCGAATACCCCAATCAGCCATCACTGGGCGGGTTTGCGCCCTGGGTCTCCTTCGAATGTGCCTTATATCGGGGTAGACCCCAGGATTAGTGGTCTATATGTCAATTCCGGGCATTTTCGGTATGGGGTATTACTGGGACTCCCATCAGCCAGACTGATAACTCAGATAATAACCGGGGATAGCCCCAAGTTTGACCTCAAGCACTTCATGCCAGCCAAGATATAGTAGTACGGCCCATAATTTGCTAGAATCCTAAGTCGTCTAGACTTTATTCGGCCTTTCAGTATACTTAGGTTATGGAAAACTCCTCACAATTACAGCAAAAAACCCGTAGCGAGATCATCGCTTTGCTACGCGAATATGGTATTTCACCGACCAATCAGCGCATCAAGATCGGTCAGATATTGTTTGTGCGGGATCAGCATCTATCCGCAGAACAGGTGATCACACTTGCCAACCAGAATAATTATGCCGTATCCAAAGCCACGGTATACAACACGCTGGGATTGTTCGCCGACAAGGGTTTGCTGCGCGAAGTGGTTGTAGATCCTACCAAGCTTTTTTACGACACGAACCTCGACCCGCACCATCATTTCTACTATCCTGATACCGGCACGCTTGTGGATGTGCATGCGGACAAAATCCAGATAGATTCAATCCCTGATTTACCAGATGGCGCATCCATAGAAGGTGTGGACGTCATAATCCGTCTGAATCGCAATGCAGAGAGCACTCCTTAAGCGCACAACGAAGTAGCTCTAAGTTTGGATTTCCATCGCCTGAACGGCTTAATCCATTACACGATCTAGATCTCCACTTTTGCCGGTGTAGCTCAGTCGGTAGAGCAACTGATTCGTAATCAGTAGGTCGGAGGTTCGATTCCTCTCCCCGGCACCATAAATCAAAACATACTCATGTTATGAGTACTTAAGAATTCGAGAGCCAGATCGATAGAATCTGGGATGCGTTCTGGTCAGCTGGCATTTTCAATCCCATCGAGCTCATTGAGAGGATGACCTATCTTTTATTTATCAAACGGTTGAATGAAATCCAGTTCGGCCGAGATAGCTGCTAACGGCTACGTCCTCTCTATCAACGTCACGAAGACGATATTGCAGGAACTGCCTTTGCTTGAAGCAGAGATTATGAACGGCATGAATGCATAGGAGGCCATGCAAAAGCGTCCAAAAGATTGGACCGGAAGAAAGCCAACTATCAATCGATTATCAATATTTATCAAATTGATAATAGCATCTGGGCTGGCGATACAGTAATTATCAGTTTATTATCAATTTCTATCAAATTGATAATTGATAATGAAGATACCATTAACTCCCCCCGATCATTTCGAAGTGTTGAAATCCGTTCCGAATGAACGATTGGGCAGAATATTTGCGGGCGACATCCGAATCAACGATAGTCGCTATCTGCACTGGGACAAGCTGCGGCATCTCCAGCCGCCTGAAGGTATGGACCACGAGGAATGGTGGGCGACGCTCAAGGTTGGCCGAGTATCTGGCGCCCGCTCAATTGAAGAATTCAGGGATACCGTAGGCAAGCCATTCCAATACTCTCTGCCGGATGCTGTTCTTAAGGCTATTCATGATATTGATAGCCGTGCACGGGGAAATATTACACTTTCCGAGATAGTCACCGAGCCAACTGACAGGAACAGGTACATGATCAGTTCCCTGATCGAGGAGGCTATTACTTCCAGCCAGCTTGAAGGTGCTGCTACAACACGAAAGGTAGCTGCTGACATGCTTCGTACAGGACGTGAACCGAGAGATCATAGCGAACGTATGATCCTCAACAACTACCAGGCAATGCAGCATATCCTCGATATGGATAAGGATCGAATAACACCTGAAATGATGTTCCA
>JBGTHR010000197.1:0-2092 GCA_041746095.1 Gammaproteobacteria bacterium
GCATCTGTCTGTCCTGAGTTGTATTATTAAACCGGTCGAGTACTGGCAGATTCCGGTGAATTGTCGAATTTTCCCAGTATAAACTGTCTGGCATCATCTGCTATCAGATAAAAACACGGCAACGCCACCAGTATGAGCACGGTGGCGAATAACAGGCCAAACCCCAGGCTGACCGCCATCGGTGACAAAAATGCGGTTTGCCCGCTGGCAAAAAATATCAACGGCGATACGCCCAGAAAGGTGGTGATGGATGTCAGCAGAATGGGGCGTATGCGCACTCGACCCGCCTCGATCATGGCCTCAACGCGTTCCATCCCCTCAGCGCGAAGGCGCTTGGCAAAATCAATCAGGATCAGGGAGTCATTGACGACAATGCCAGTCAGCGCCAGAAAACCCACCATGGAAAGAAACTGGAGATGAAAACCAAACAGGATATGGCCAATGATTACCCCTATGCCACCGAACGGGATCGCAAACATAACCACCAGCGGATCCAGCAGTGATTTAAACAGGGCCGCAAGGATAAAAAATATGATTGCAAGTGAAATTACCAGCGCGCGGGTGCCGTCGTTAACCGAATCAGCCGCTTCTTTTTTCTCGCCCAGATAGAGCAGCTGGTAACCTGCATGCTGAGTCTCAAAGTTCTTAAACTGTTGATCCATTAAATTAGTGATCTCCAGCGGTGTCGTGACTCGATCATCCACTTCGGCGGTAATCGTGGCAAGCCGCTGATTATCACGCCTGTGCAGTGTACTGAGTCCGCGCCTCAGCTGAATATCCGCCACCTCACCCAGATAGACAGTGCCACCATTATCCAGTGTAATTGGCAGCCTGGATAAACCGGCGCTGTCTCGACGGACGGAATCAGGATAAATCACTCGCACGGGATAACGCTCATCCTCCCAATTGATGTGCATGACTTCCAGTCCAAGGAATCCATTGCGTACGGCGTCGGCAATCTCGGATTGCGTCAGCCCCAGTTCACGCCCCCGTGAATTCAGTGTGTACTGATATTCCAGTTTGCCAGGCTCCAGATCCTGGCGTACATCCTTGGCGCCCGGCAGGCGTTCCAGGTAGTTCTTGATCTCTGTGGCGTGACCAAGCAGTTGACTGGCATTCGGTCCGGTTACGCCAATCTCGATATCCGATCCCGAGGGACCGGCCTGAGGCCGAAGAATAGACATTCGCTGAATGCCCGGAATCTGTTGCATACGCTCACGAAGCGCATTGATGATGGTTTCTGTATCGCGTATGCGCGTGCCATTCTGATCAAACTGAAAATTCACAAGCGGCGATACGAAACGTTCGACAAAGCCCTTGGCCGCAGGTTTTTCCAGGTCTATCAGCAGTTGCACATACTGACTACCAAACAGGATGCGGTTATAGTCGATCAGACTGACGCCTACGTTCGTCAGCAGACTGTCCAGCTCATCGTCATTCAAGACCTCCTGAATCACCGCTTCCATACGCAGGGCAAGCTGCAAACTATCGTCCACGCTATTCGTGCCCGGCCCCTCGGCATTGATAAAAAACTGACCGATTTCCACTTTATCAAACAACTGGAAAGGGATGCGCGTCTTGGCATAGACCAGCGATATCAGCAGCACACCTATCGTAATAGCAGTCACAAAATAGCGATTAACAAGCGACCAGCTGAGTACCGAGAGATAATGATTCAACCACTTCTTCCAGTTGATGAAAGAGGCTTTTGCACTTCGCGCCTTAAACTGCAGCATCTCGGCAGAGTGTGAGGGCAACACAAGAAACGCCTCAAGTAACGAACCAAGCAGTGCGGCAGAGACCACTACCGGGATCACAGCGATGAACACACCCAGTTGACCACCAATCGCAAACATGGGTAAAAAGGCCGCGATGGTGGTGGTGGTTGACGCCATCACCGGCCAGTAAACCTCTCTGGCGCCCTGCTCCGCGGCCTGAATGGCCGGCATACCCTCTTCCATATGGCGGTAGACATTCTCAGTCACAATAATGGCGTCATCGACAATCAGGCCAAGGGCGATCAGGAATGCAAACAGCGATACCATGTTAATCGTGTATCCCAGATAATGAATGATGATGATCGCCACCAGAA
>JBGTHR010000198.1:0-6621 GCA_041746095.1 Gammaproteobacteria bacterium
TACTTTCCACTACTGAGACGGCATTGATATTGCCACCCACACCGCGAGCACTCACACGGTAGTAATAACGCCCTGCACCAGTGGCAATATCATCAGGATTCAGTGTATACGGCGTAAAGCGCAGTTCCTCAATATAGGATCTAGGCGCAGCAGCGTATTTATTGACATCACCGGTACCTAGATTCGCTGCATTAAAGGGCGGGGCATTCGATACAAACGCGCTAGCCCAGCTGGTATCCAGGACCGGATTACGCATGACATCGAGTACCCGAATCCTTCCGGAATCATTGCTGGCCAGCGGGGCTTCCAGAAGGTCTGCGATAAATATCTCAGCCTCGCGGTTTGCAACTTCAGCCGCCTCCGAAGCGCGCTCTTTTTCTTTCAGGTTCGCCGCCATTTGTTCCTGCAGATTGATACTGCTCATGGCGCTGACAGCCAGCAGCGTCATCACCACCAGAAACAGAAGACTCGTGACGAGTATGAACCCTGAATCCCCTTGTGAACTGTAGATCATTAAACAACTCTCGCTTATGTCGTGGATTACGGCAATCTATTTCGCAGCGCAACGACCCGTTCGACCACTCGGCGCTGAATTCTGTCGGCGCCATTTTGCGGGTATGCCTTCATCTCACCCAGTACATCATAGGTGATTTGTTCCGCATTGGTTCGAATGGGCCCTTCGGATGCCAGCAGCAACGCCATATGCAGACTCAGAACATCGTCGTAATCGTCAACCTGGTTGGCATTAATATAACGATCCGCCGAACCATCCTTATCGACATCTTCACCATACAGGATCTGAAAATCCTCGACATTATTCATCAGGGGTCTAAAACCAGCACCATTGTCGCATTGCAGTACTCTACCATTATTGACCTGGTAAATATTTACCGCAATTGAGCCGATGGGGCCAGTGTCTGGACTGGTGGCAATACCAAGGCAATCCGTTACCACACCATCACGCTGAAAGCGTATCGTTGCCGTGTCGGTACCGTTCAAAACACTGGCATCGGAGGCATCATCGTTAGTACCCGTGACCGGCATAGCCAAACCGCCGAACACCTGACTTTCCGTTTGTTCAGGGTTTATGCGAAATCCTGTCTTGGCAATGCCAGCGAACAGGATAACCGAGGCCAGCCGTGTATTCTCCTGCAGACGAGACTGCGCCTCCTGCACCAGATACCCCTGTTTGTGACTGCTGAAGATCTCAGCAATACCGCCTATGAGCAGCAGGCTGATCAGCAGGGAAATCATGATTTCTACCAGACCCAGCCCCGACTGCGCATCAGTCCCGCCATATTTAATCAGGGACGGTTTCATCATGGACGCACCACCGTTGAAAAGGTCTTTATGCCGGATTCAATCAACTCGTAATCCCGCTCCTGCCAGCTCACACTGATGGTCATTGGTGAGCCATCCGTACAGGGGTCACTGTCGGTGGCATCACTGTCATTACAGATCACTTCGCCGGCGCCACCGGGCAATGTCCTGGCAATGTTGCGCTTCCAGTAATAGGCGTCCGCCAGCGCCTGTTCGGCTGGCTGACAGACTCCGTCACCCGTGAAACTGGTTCGGCAGTCCGGTGATAAGGCGGCTTCGAGATCGATAGCGTCATAGTCAATCGATGTGGCATCAGCCCCGGCCGTATAGATGTTCGAGCTCACGGCAGCGGTGTTGGCGCGCATGAGTTCAGCCATGTTTTCTGTATGAATCGAGGCGATACTGCGCAGGTATGAAATGTGAGTGTTATTGAAGCCTGCAGTCTGCAAGCCGGCCAAACCCAGCAGGCCGATGGCAACAATGAGAACCGCCACCAGCACTTCAAGCAGACTGGCGCCTCCGTGTGCGTGTAGATTCAGACCTGAACTGACCATCCTCATGTGGAGGCCGCGCAGCTCAGATCAGTGCCGGGCATCAATTCCACAATACCGTTATTGTTACTGTCCTCCGCCAGGCTGACACGCCCACTCAAGGCAACCATGGCGGCGCGTATCTTGCGCGCATCGTTATCCTCTGGACACAGCAGAAAGGTGTTGTCGAAGCCAGTGGCAAATCCGTTGCGGTCAAACCGCACCTCGATTTCAGTCTCGCTTGAGAGTCGTGCATTTCCTGTCAGTGGCGGATAAATCTTGAGTACCGGGTTGAGTGTGGCCGAAGCGGAACTGAGTGAGACGCCAATGATCCAGCCCTGACTCCAGTCACTACCGCCATTGCACGTTCCGCCATCATTACTGGAACAGGCGCTAACACTCACGCCACGCTTGATGGCCTCACTCCGGGCGTAGCTCAAACTCGCCACCAGATCGTTTATCTGACTGGCGCCACGGTTATTCAGTATCAAATCCCGATACGACGGCACTGCAATCAACAATATGATGGCGAATACCGCCAGGGTCACTATTAGCTCAATCAGAGTGAACCCGGAATGGTCAGTATCTTTTGAAATAATCGTCATGCCTCACCACAACCGCAACCTCGAAAGCGCCTTTTGATTATAGGCCATCATTAATGGGGACATTCGATTTTGCAACAGGGAAAGGCGGTTATTCACATGAAGATTGCGCACTGCATCACATAACTGCATTTGCACATGCGGGATATCGTTAAAACGCTGTCTTTGTGAAGTGGATCCCTTTCGCGCAAAGAAGATTGTCGTAGTATTCGATCAGGATTTCATACACAGGGAGTATAAAAATGATTCAAAGCTACTACGTGGCATGTATCACCAGGGAAGGCTGGAGACGCATCAGTGAAAGTTTTAAGAGTGTGGCTGAGGCGCATAACATGCATAACCAGCTCAAACCCCTGTTTCCCAGAGCCTGCATCCTGGCAGAACGCGTTGCGTTATCAAGCCAATAAGCAACTCATGCTCTGAGGACGGAGTTGCTTAATCTGATTTTACGCAGGCATTCAAGTTCTGCTAGTTTTCGTATTTCCCATCACGACGGTCATCCCTCTTGCGACGTTCGCGCAGGACGGTGACATTACGTTCCTTGAGATGATGCGGGAAGCTGTGGGATGATTCATGCGTACGCCGTTCCTTGTCCCCACGCAGATCGCTGTTGCTAACAGTAGTTTCTATCTTTTCCTTGATAGTGTGCATATCTGTATCTCATACTTTACTTCTGAGACAGTATGTTCCCAAAGAGGTTTCTGCGTTGCGTGCGCCGGATGGGTGGAATCTTTTCCCTGACACATAGCAGTCTTAGCGGAAATCCCGAACGCGTTAGGACTACGCAGAATTTTGGCCAGCCTGCCGCTTCTCTATATCCTCGGTTATTAGAGTATTCTCAGGGCAGAATCTCGATCGGTGTATTGTCCGCAACCATATTCCAGATTTCTTCAATCTCACTATCTTTGACGGCAATACAGCCATTCGTCCAATCCTTCCCCCTAGCCTCGAGCTCTTTGCGGTCATAGTAGTTAGGCATACCATGAATCATTATTGCGCCTCCAGGCGGGACCCCAAGTCGCCGAGCCTCGATAATGTCCTGCTCATTAGGGTAGGAAATATGCAGCGAAAGGTAAAATTTGCTATTCGGGTTACGTACGTCGAGCATGTAGTTGCCCTCTGGAGTGCGTGCATCCCCTTCAAATTTTTTATCCCCTACCGGATTCTGCCCCAGGGCAACGTTATAGCTTCGAATAACCTCTTCGTTCTTGAGCAGAAGCAGCTTACGTTCGGATTTTTTAACAACAACGCGGTCGGCCTTGATTTCAGCCGCAGACACAGTAATCATCAACAAAGCACACAGCGCTGATATCGCCAGCAGCCTTAAGGATCCGCGTGAGTTGTTCAATAGAATTTGGATAGTCTGCTTTATCATGTATACACTTTTTCACTAGTTATACCATGCCCGTCATTTAATCGTATATTCTGAGTATGAGCAATTGGTTATGCGCTACTTTGGAATAGATGCCATACAATTCCCGATGAAGGCCAGTGATCAGGGACGGCTGCGTTTGCTGCTCAACCATTTAATAATTGGGTCCCACTGTTCGCGGTCAACCGCCGTAGCATACTCGGACATCTCAAATACTCCCAGACCCCGCTCCGCCGCGCGTACATAATTCTGGCTATCGCGCAACATAGTCAGAAATGGAATGCGTTGTTTGTTCAGGAATGCATCCAGCTCCCAGTAGACCCTGGTGTAGTCCCGCGAGCGATTGGCCAACAGCGCCAGTTTGGCCCTCTTCTTTTCCACGGGCGCGGTGTTGCGAATTTCCTTGATAAAGTTCTCGGCCGCACGCATATCCACGGGCGACGGCAGGACTGGAATCAGTATGGTCTCCGCCATGCGAACCAGTTTCGTGAGTTCGTCGCCATGGATCGCTGCGGGAGAATCGATGATAACAACATCCGTCTTGCGGGTGGGCCTGTATGCGGACTTGAATCCGGCGCTCCCTTTGATTGGCGGTCTTGCCGATGATCGCGCCTGCAGCCAGGCCAGGCTGCTTGCCTGTTGATCGTAATCAGCCAGTATGACCTCTTTGCCTTGCGCGGCGAAATAGCTGGCGAGATTGGTGGCGATTGTGGTCTTCCCCGAGCCGCCCTTGGAGTTAACTACCATGATATGGCGCATGATTCCTCCCTTACGATTAGTCGTTATTGTTCAGAAGTTAGGCCTATTTCTTTTGTAAAACCGTTGTTTGCCTAGTGTGGCTTATGTAAGCGTCGCTGCCAAGTACATATAGTCATTGGCTGTTGAAAAAAACACAGCCTGCTAAATAATGCCGAGTTCTTCCCAGATTTCATCGATACGCATGCGTACCTGCTGACTCATGGCGATTGGCCGACCCCACTCCCGCGAGGTTTCACCTGGCAGCTTACCCGTGGCATCAAGACCCAGCTTGGAACCGAGACCTGCAACCGGCGAGGCGAAGTCCAGATAGTCTATGGGAGTATTCTCCACCAGCATGCAATCCCTGGCCGGATCCATGCGGGTCGAGATGGCCCAGATCACATCCTTCCAGTCCCGTGTATTGATGTCGTCATCCACTACAATGACGTACTTGGTATACATGAATTGCCGCAGGAATGACCAGATCCCCATCATGATTCGCCGCGCATGACCCGGATATTGCTTGCGTATGCTGACAATCGCCACCCGGTATGAGCAGCCTTCGGGCGGCAGATAGAAGTCGATGATTTCCGGATATTGCTTTTGCAGCAAGGGGATGAAGACCTCGTTGAGTGCGACCCCCAGAATCGCCGGCTCATCGGGTGGCCGCCCTGTGTAGGTACTGTGATAGATCGGGTCTTTGCGTTGGGTGATGCGCTGGATCGTGAAGACAGGAAACGATTCGACCTCATTGTAATAGCCGGTATGGTCGCCGAAGGGTCCTTCCGGAGCAGTATCATTTGCGCTCAGAGACCCCTCCAGAACGATCTCAGCCGAGGCCGGAACCAGCAGATCATTGGTCTGGCATTTGACTAATTCTGTTCGCGAACCGCGAAGCAGGCCCGCGAACGCGTGTTCCGAGAGTGTATCCGGTA
Source organism: Gammaproteobacteria bacterium (assembly GCA_041746095.1). GTDB lineage: Bacteria > Pseudomonadota > Gammaproteobacteria > JBGTHR01 > JBGTHR01 > JBGTHR01. The sequence goes on from JBGTHR010000198.1 coordinate 5,498, forward strand.
TAGGCGTTACTGCAGCCAGTATGGTCGCTGGATCAGCCCCCAGCGCGACCGAGATCGGGAATTTTTCTCCTGGTCTTGCCTGACGCCAGTCGCGAAAATCCAGCGCGCCGCCACGATGCGCCAGCCAGCGCATGATCACTCGATTACGGCTGATCACCTGCTGGCGATAGATACCCATATTCTGCCGGTCTTTTAGTGGCCCACGGGTGACCACCAAACCCCAGGTAATCAACGGGCCGGCATCCTCGGGCCAGCAGGTCTGTATGGGGTAACGGGACAGGTCTACCTCCTCGCCCTTAATGCTGATTTCCTGACAGGGTGCGGAACTGCGCGTCTTTGGTGCCATGTCCAGCACTCTTTTATATAGAGGCAGGGTTTTGAGCGCTTCCTTGAATCCTTTGGGCGGATCGGGTTCCTTGAGAAATGCCAGCAACCTGCCGATCTCGCGCAGAGCATCGACTGACTCCTCACCCATACCCATGGCCACCCGCCTGGGTGTACCGAACAGGTTTCCAAGCACGGGGATAGAGTGACCCTTAGGGTTTTCAAACAGCAGTGCCGGACCAGCAGCCCGCAGGGTGCGGTCACAAACCTCGGTCATCTCCAGACAGGGATCGATTTCGGCCTGAATGCGCTTGAGTTCGCCATCCTGCTCCAGCTTGTGAATAAAATCCCGCAGATCCTTATATTTCATCTCATCGTGATAATTTGATGTACTGGTTTGACTCTTTGTCCATATCTAGCGATCAAGTCAGACGGCAAAGCAGCAGTTAGTCAGGTGACTAGAATCTATCTCACAACTATGGATTGTGCACTGAAGCAAGACGCAGACATGGCGAGGAGCAGAGTTTACATGAAGCAAAAGAGCTCCGCATGGATGCCTGCAACACAGTATTATTGTGCTAAATACGTCTTGAGACAGGTTCTAGCGGCCTTTGAACAGCGAGCCCATTATTCCGCGAATAATTTGCCGCCCCAGTTGACTGCCGACTGCGCGTGAGACACTTTTCACGAATGCCTCGCTCGTACTTTGCCGATTGCTGGATCTCTGTGCGGGTTTTTTTGCAGGCTCAGCCTTTTCGGCAATCTCGACCTGTTTGGCGATTTCAGAGGCACGCTTGTTG
>JBGTHR010000199.1:0-2105 GCA_041746095.1 Gammaproteobacteria bacterium
AGACGTGTGCTCTTCCGATCTATTTGCGCGGCGATACCGACGAGTCATGGCTGCGCGCCACGCATTATGCGCTGGACAATATTCTGCTTGATGAGATTTCAAATAAGCGCTGAAATTGCTTGTTGGTTAGCCGAATTTTCATTTAGCGGCATAGTCGATATTTTGTCTGAGGATGGTGTTGACCTCCGCGCTTAGCCTGCCAAGCCGAGTATCGTCTTCCGGTAGCAGGTGAGTCTTGAGAACGACTTTGTCTCCCTGTTCAAATACCGCAATCATGCAGGGCATATGTAGAATGGTGTGCGGGTCTTCCTCCAGAAATTTGCGCGCATATTCAAGATTACAGAAATGCACAACCGTGTAACGGGGGAAGGCTATCTTGTGGCGTTCTGCGATTGCCTCGCCAATATCATTCCGTCCTGTGATGCGAAAGTTGTGATCGGTAATGGCGAATTCCAGATCCAGCATCACATTTTCGAACGACTTGTCAGTCTCAACTGTTAGCTGATCATTGCTTGTATCGTTAGTACATGAGATTGTTGCAAAAACGAGTATTATCAGCAGCGCTGATAATACAGTAACGTGACCGATACGGGAGTGGCGTGCTGACAAAATACGGTTAATATCAATAAACATAATGCCTCGAAAAACAGATTATCGGGAACACTTATAATTTATGGTGAGTTGAGAATTTCGTGACATATATTCAGCTATCTTACTACGACAATGTCTTTTAGCAAAAGCACCCGTTGGACTATTCTCGCCCTTGTCAGCGTGTTAATGATGCTGGCGAGCCAAAGCGCCAGTTCGAGTCTCTGTTCATCCACACCAGTATTCGACCACGGTCAAAGGAAATCTGAACCGACATTAGACATTGCTCATGCGAAAGGCCTGCTATGGAAAATCGAGAAACCGGATATTGAGGCCAGTTATATATTCGGCACGATTCACCTGGAAAACCCCGAGATTGTCGCATTGCCGGATGTGGTAAATAATTTGTTGCGCAATTCCAGAACATTTAGCATGGAGGTTGTGCTGGACTCGAGCGCCAGCGCTCTGTACGCCAGAAGAGCACAGCAACTCAGAGGGTCCCGTCTGCGTGAACAGACCGGCGAGGAACTATATGAACAACTGGTGGAGATTTCTGAACGTGACTATGGCATAGCTGGGTCAGACATTAACCGTCTCAAACCATGGGCAGTATTTACCCTGTTGAGCCGTCCCAGGCCAGTAACCGGGAATGTGTTGGATACCGTTCTTGAGGGAGCGGCAATTCGTCTGAATAAGCCTGTCTTTGGACTTGAAACCGCGGAAGAGCTGGTTGCGGCCCTGGATTCTCTACCACTGGAACAGCAGATTGCAATCCTCCATGATACAGTCTGTCATTATGACACTCTCGACGAGCAGATCAGACAATTGACCCGTCTCTACCAAAACCGTGATCTTGCGGGTATGGTCGCACTGAATGAAGGTGCGCATGCGGATGAGACAGTCTTTGATTCATTCATGCAACGAATTCTCTACCAGCGTAACCTGCGAATGACGGATCGCATGCAGCTGCGATTGATGGAGGGCGGCGCGTTTATCGCCGTTGGCGCGCTCCATCTCCCTGCTGAACAGGGCATTTTGAGCCTTCTGGAGTTGCGGGGCTATAAGGTCTCTCTCGTGTACTGAAGCGATACTCGCAAATACCAGGGAACGGTATCAGGCATAACCTTAATCAAAGGAAAGCTTATGTTAAACAATAGTTACTACAGTCAGGAAAAACACGGTCCTTATGAGATGTACGATCTTGGCGATTTCGAGCTGGAACAGGGCGTTACATTGCCGCACTGTCAGCTTGCCTATGCAACCCATGGAACTCTTAATGAGGCGCGTGATAATGCCATCCTGTTTCCCATTATGTACTCCGGCACCAGCAAAAATATGGAGCACTATATTGGTAAGGGACTGGCGCTGGATCCCAAAAAATATTTCATTATCCTGCCTAATCAGCTTGGCAATGGGTTGTCTACTTCACCACACAACACCCCGCCGCCTTATGCGATGAGCGAATTTCCGCCTGTCAGCATCGGGGATGATGTGCGGGCGCAACACCGGCTGATCAC
>JBGTHR010000200.1:0-2393 GCA_041746095.1 Gammaproteobacteria bacterium
AAAGTTATACGCGCTATCAGACGCCTGATGCGTATATGGCCCTTCGTTTATAAGTACTCCAAATTTCATGTGATAAAACCCTGATATTTAGTTTTAGCGCCTGGAAGCGCCAAAATTAGAAACGAATATGCGTCGATGAATTCAGGCTGTTACGCGACCCACGCCAGTTATTAATGTGGAACTTGGTAAATGGCAGATCTGTCAGCTCAAAGAAACGCGGCCAGCCGATACGCTCGATCCAGTCATTGATACGTTCCCAGTCACGGGCATCGTTCTTGTAAGCATTAAGTATCTGCTTAACAATCGCTGTCGCCTCTGGCCAGCGTGGCGGGTTGTTTGGAATGCCAGCAGCAACGAGCTTCTGGAAAGTCGGTTTGCCCCGGGCATTCGAGTGATTACCACCCACCCAGATCGCCAGTTTGGAATGTTCCGGATCGTTGATCTGCATGGGCGGGCATGGTGGATAACAGGCGCCGCAGCAAATACATTTCTTCTCATCAACCTCCAGCGAGGGTTTGCCATTGACCATTGCGGGACGTATCGCCGCTACCGGACAACGCGCAACCACTGAAGGCCGCTCACACACATTTGAGACCAGATCATGGTTGATCTTTGGTGGTTTGGTGTGCTGAATATTGATCGCGATATCACCCTGTCCACCGCAATTGATCTGGCAGCATGAGGTGGTCATATGCACGCGATTCGGCATATTGTTCTCTCTGAACTCGTCGATGAGTACGTCCATCATCGCCTTAACCACGCCCGAGGCATCAGTACCCGGAATGTCGCAGTGCAGCCAGCCCTGAGTATGCGAGATCATGGCTACCGAGTTCTTGGTGCCACCGACGATAAAACCGCTGTCTTCCAGCGCCTGAATGAGAGGCTCAACCTTGGCCTCGTCCTTCACCATATATTCAATGTTGCTGCGAATGGTGAAACGCACATAGCCATCTGCATATTCATCACCGATGTCGCACAGCTTGCGCAACGTGAACACATCAAGAATGCGCTGAGTGCCTGCGCGCACGGTCCAGATTTTGTCGCCGCCGTGTGCTACATGCAACAGCACGCCCGGGCGCGGGTGCTCATGGTAATCCCAGTCACCATAGTTTTTGCGCATCACGGGATGCATATATTGAAAACCGTCCGGACAACCGGACTCAATCGGGGCGCGGTGTTCCTGTGCCATAAAATTCTCTCCTGCTACTCAGGACAATTCAAAGATAAATATGTATGTGTATTCGGTTGTAAGTCAGACTCAGCCTGTCGCAGCCAGTTTTTCTTCGGCCTTGCGCTCGAACCACTTTGCGGCTTCCTCGTCCCATCCATCCATCCTTACATAGGAACTCGTGCGCGGGTCATTGATCATGTTCGGATCAACCTCAATGTCAATCCCTTCGAGGAAATTGGTCAGTCCGATACGCTCAATCATCTCACCGCAACGCTCATGCTCCAAGCCATTTTCAGCCCAGAAGTCAATGGTTTCTTCAGCCATCTCCACAAGGCTCTCGTAATCCTCTTCGGACTCCAGCTTCTTGAACGGCACGATCACAGTACCCATCAGGTCACCAATCTTCAACGTGCGTTTACCGCCGATGAGTATGGTCACTCCCTTGTCATCGCCAGGCGCCAGCGCCTTGGTCATGACATTCAGACAGTGCATGCAACGCACGCAGTTGCGGTTATCGACTTCCAACGAATCATCATCATTCAGAGACAATGCCTTGGTCGGACAACGAGTGATGACATTATCAATAGTGTATTGACGGCCTTTAGCGGCAACAAATTTCTTGACCTCTTCCTGGTTGACCTTCATGTCATCGCGCCAGGTGCCAATGATGGCGAAGTCGGAACGCTCAATGGCGTTCATACAGTCATTCGGGCAGCCCGAAACCTTAAACTTGAATTTGTAAGGCAACGCCGGACGATGTACGTCGTCGGTAAAGTTATTCAGAAGAGTGCGATGTATACGCATCTCATCGGCATTTGACTGCTCACAACGGGCAGCTCCGACGCACGACATACCAGTGCGGACACAGGGGCCTGCGCCGCCGAGATCAAAACCATATTCATTGATCTCGTCGAAAAAGTGTTGAGTGGCCTTGGTGCTGGCGCCGATGAACATAATGTTGCCGGTCTGGCCGTGAAAGGTCACTAGCCCTGAGCCATGTTTCTCCCAGCTATCACCAAGCTGACGAAGAATATCGGTAGTGTAATAGTTACCCGCCGGCGGTTGTACGCGTAATGTGTGGAATTCCCTGGATTCCGGAAATTGTGCGCCGACCTCGGAAAACCGGGGAATAATGCCGCTGCCGTAACCGAACACGCTTACCGTGCCACCTTTCCAGTAACCCTTGCGCGTCTCGTAGGAGTGTTCGAGCTGACCCAGCAGG
>JBGTHR010000201.1:0-4888 GCA_041746095.1 Gammaproteobacteria bacterium
GATGTTATGAAATAGGCTGGTCCGTATCCTCTCTCCGTCTTAAACACCACGCGATCAACGACATGACCAATAACGCGTGAGAGGAATATGACAAAGGTATTCACCACGCCCTGAATCAATCCCAGCGTGACCATATCGCCATTGGATACATGACTGATTTCGTGTCCAAGCACGGCCTCGACTTCATCGGCATTCATGCTTGCCAGCAAACCGCTGCTCACCGCGACCAGGGCATTATTCTTGCTCATACCGGTGGCAAATGCATTGGGGGCATCTGACGGGAATATGCCCACTTCGGGCATACCGATACCCGCCTGTTTAGCCTGACGGCGCACCGTATCCATCAGCCATTGCTCATCTTTATTGGACGGTCGCTCAATAACCCGCACACCCATGGAGCGTTTGGCCATCCATTTGGATATGGCCAGAGAGATCAACGAACCCCCCATGCCAAATGCCGCCGACATGATCAGCAGCGCGGTCAGATTCAGATCAACCCCATTTTGCGCGAGTATGCCTTCTATACCCAGCAGCTGAAACACCACGGATACAACTACCAATACGGCGGCGTTAGTGGCTAAAAATAACAGAATAGACAACATGATTAGAACCCTGAAAAATGGATGCGTTTATCAATCGGTATGTAGTAAATCATGAAATTTAGATTGGGTCTGACACATTAAATTCAATAGCGACTCATGTTTCTGTGCAGTATCACTAACGCATGAGAGATCAAGCCTAAGCTATATTCCGACCCGCGCGAAATCCACCTTCTGAAATCCTCTGGGCAGTTTTTTACCACGCCGTCCACGTTCCCCGGCATATTCCTCAAGTTCAGCAGCTTTCATAACCTTGTGTTTCTTGCCACAGAATAGCGTAAGCGTAGCATCACCATGAATCAACGCAACCGCTACCAGAAACTCCTCGCGTACCTTGAGTTTTGTGGCAGGGATATTAATGAATTTAGTGCCCTTGCCTTTGGTCAGTTGCGGCATCCCATCCAGAGCGGTTACCAGCATGTAACCTTCCGAGGTGATCGCCACAATTCTGTCTTCAAGCGAATTACGAATACGTACTGGTGGCAGAATTGTCACCCCAGCTGGTACTGAGAGTATCGCCTTGCCCGCCTTGTTACGCGATTGCATATCATCCACTTTACAGATGAAACCATAGCCCGCATCGGTCGATAGAAACCAGGTTTGATCCGCATCATCCATGAATACGCTGATAAAAGTGGCCCCTTCAGGCGGATTCAGCCTGCCACTTAATGGCTCACCCTGGCCACGGGCAGACGGTAGCCCATGGGCAGGCAGGACATAGCTTCGCCCGGTGGAATCCAGGAATATCACGGACTGATTGCTACGGCCAGGCACACAGGCCTGGAAGCCATCACCGGGTTTATACGCCAGCGATCCTGAATCAATGTCATGGCCTTTTGCCGAACGCACCCAGCCTTTCTGGGACAGGATGATGGTGACTGGTTCCGCAGAAATCAGCGCAGTCTCATTCATCGCCTGCGCAGGATCTCGTTCCACAATCGGAGAACGCCGGGCATCGCCGTAAGCCTCGGCATCAGACATCAGCTCGTTTCGTATCAGGGTCTTGAGACGTTGACTAGAGCCTAAAATCTTGTTAAGTGTATCCCGTTCTGCGCAGAGTTCATCCTGCTCAGTGCGTATTTTCATCTCTTCCAGACGAGCCAGATGACGCAGCCTCAAATTGAGAATCTCCTCGGCCTGAATGTCAGTAAGATGAAACCGCATGATAAGCACTGGCTTCGGTTCATCCTCATGACGAATAATGGCGATCACTTCATCGATATTTAAAAAAGCGATCAGTAACCCGGCGAGGACATGCAGGCGTGCTTCGACCTTCTCCAGCCGCGACTGCAGGCGCCGCCGCACGGTCTGTGTGCGAAACTCCAGCCATTCTTTCAACAAATCCAGCAGATTTTTGACTCTAGGGCGGCCATCGGCGCCGATCATATTCAAATTGACACGGTAGGAACGCTCCAGATCCGTGGTCGCAAACAGGTGCGACATGAGTACTTGCGGATCCACGCGATTGCTGCGCGGCACAATCACCAGACGGGTAGGTTGTTCCTGATCAGACTCATCGCGAAGGTCTTCGACCATCGGCAGCTTCTTCGCCTGCATCTGCTGAGCGATTTGTTCCAATACGCGTGCCCCTGATACCTGGTGTGGCAGCGCAGTAATCACAATATCGCCATTCTCGGCCTCGAAGCGCGCCCGCGCACGAACCATGCCAGTGCCGGTCGAGTATATTTGCAGCAGTTCATTCGGCCGGGAGATGATCTCGGCTTCGGTCGGATAATCCGGACCACGTATGTGTTGACACAAATCTTCGACTGTCGCGCGTGGTTCTTCAAGCAAACGAATACAGGCCGAGACGACTTCCCGAAGATTGTGCGGGGGAATATCAGTGGACATGCCGACGGCGATTCCGGTCGCGCCATTCAGTAGTACGTTAGGCAGGCGCGCAGGCAGCATGGATGGCTCCTCGAATGTGCCATCGTAATTTGCCACCCAATCCACTGTGCCAAGCGCCAGCTCCTGCAGCAGCACTCGTGCATAGGCCGCCAGTCGTGATTCCGTATAGCGCATGGCGGCAAAGGACTTAGGATCATCCTGTGAGCCCCAGTTGCCGTGTCCGTCAATCAGCGGATAGCGGTAAGTAAAGTCCTGCGCCATCAAGACCATGGCCTCATAACAGGCGCTGTCGCCATGCGGATGAAATTTGCCGATCACATCACCCACTGTACGGGCAGATTTTTTCGGCTTGGAAGTCGCCGACAGGCCGAGTTCGGACATCGCATAGATGATACGTCGATGAACGGGTTTAAGTCCGTCGCCAATATGCGGCAGGGCGCGGTCCAGAATTACATACATGGAATAATCCAGATATGCCTTTTCCGCAAACACTTTGACTGGCAGCCTTTCTATGCCCTCAAAATCGATCTGCTGAGTTTCACTCATGAATTTGGCCTGCTAAACCGGAATATCTGCTCTATCGCCATGTTTCTCGAGCCACACACGCCGATCCGGTGAGCGTTTCTTGGCCAGCAACATATCGATCAGCTGATCGGTTTCAGTTCCGGCTTCCAGGGTAAGCTGGGCTAGACGCCGACTCTCGGGGGCCATGGTCGATTCGCGCAATTGTCGTGGATTCATCTCACCCAAACCTTTAAAACGGGTAATGCTTACCTTGCCTTTCTTCTTTTCGGCAGCGATTCGATCCATGATGCCGTCGCGCTCGGCGTCATCCAGCGCGTAGTACACTTCTTTGCCGATATCAATGCGAAACAGTGGCGGCATGGCGATATAGATATGACCGGCTTCAATGAGCGGGCGAAAATGGCGCAGAAAGAGTGCGCATAGCAGAGTGGCGATATGCAGCCCATCGGAGTCGGCATCGGCCAGCACGCAGACCTTGCCATAGCGCAATCCAGCAAGATCGACAGAACCCGGCTCGACACCTATCGCAACCGAGATATCGTGTACCTCCAGCGAGGCCAGCACCTGATCTGCTTCCACCTCCCAGGTGTTCAGGATCTTGCCGCGCAGCGGCATAATGGCCTGAAATTCCCGGTCTCTCGCCTGCTTTGCCGAACCACCTGCGGAATCACCCTCAACCAGAAACAATTCGGTACGCCCCAGATCCTGTGAACTGCAGTCGGCCAGCTTGCCAGGCAACGCAGGACCTGCTGTGATCTTTTTGCGAATGACCTTCCTGCTGGTGCGCAGACGACTCTGTGCATTGGCAATGGCGAGTTGGGCAATGGCATCACCGGTTTCGGCATGCTGGTTCAGCCACAGACTGAGGGCATCCCTGACCACGCCCGAGACAAACGCGGCACTTTCGCGCGACGACAACCTCTCTTTGGTCTGCCCTGCAAACTGCGGTTCCAACATCTTCACGGACAACACATAACTGACTCGATCCCAGACATCCTCGGGCGCGAGTTTTACTCCTCTGGGCAGTAGATTCCGGAACTCACAGAATTCACGAACCGACTCAATCAATCCGGCGCGCAGACCATTGACATGTGTACCACCCTGAGTAGTAGGGACCAGATTGACATAACTCTCGGCCACCGGCTCACCACCTTCAGGCAACCATACAACGGCCCAGTCCACCGCCTCCTGACGTCCTTCCAGACTTCCGGTAAACGGACTGGCCGGCAGACACTCATCGTCCTGCAAGTTTTCCAGCAGATAATCGCTCAGGCCCTGCCTGTAGCACCACTCGAAGTCCTCGGCCGTATTTTCATCCCGAAAGCTGACGGTCAGTCCAGGACATAACACGGCCTTGGCGCGCAATACATGTTTCATCCTTGGCGCTGAAAAGGACACTGAATCAAAATACTTCTCGGCGGGCCAGAATCTCAGGATTGTGCCAGTGTTGCGCTTGCCAACCGTATTCACGATCTTCAGGTCAGATGTCTTCTCTCCATGAGCGAACGACATGTGGTATTCATTACCATCACGCCTGACCCGGATTTCAAGATGTTTTGACAACGCATTGACCACTGACACGCCAACCCCATGCAGCCCTCCAGAAAACTGGTAATTCTTACCTGAGAATTTGCCGCCGGCGTGCAGCGTGCACAGTATGACCTCGACCCCTGGAAGTTTTTTCTGCGGATGTATATCCACTGGCATGCCACGGCCATCATCCGAGACCTCAAATGAACCGTCTTTATGCAGAGTGGCGCGAATCTGGGTTGCATAGCCCGCAATTGCCTCGTCCACACTATTATCTATGACTTCCTGGGCCATGTGGTTCGGGCGTGTGGTATCGGTATACATGCCAGGGCGCTTGCGCACCGGATCGAGGCCACTTAATATCTCAATGGCTGCAGCGTCGT
>JBGTHR010000202.1:0-5240 GCA_041746095.1 Gammaproteobacteria bacterium
AGGAAAATACTGCTTACCCGTAACATATCAATAATCAAAACGTCATAGAACCGTAATGAACTTAGGCTAGGATGCACTCGAATACATTTAGATGAGAGTCTTGCCTGATGTTAAATCAATCGCAAAATCTGCATGGCGTCAAACAGTATTCCAATAGAAAATTGACTCTTGAGATCACTACCAACGAAACCGACATCAAACAGTCGCAACGTTTGCGTCATCAAATATTCTCCAGTAAGGCTGCGATACATCACACTGACAGAGCATTAGATGTTGATCACTTTGATCATTACTGCTTTCATCTTATTGTAAGGGACTACAGAACTCGCGAGATTGTTGCAAGCACACGAATTCTGACCGATCAGATGGCCAGACTTGCCGGTGGATATTACTCAGAAACCGAGTTTCAACTAAACAATATTTTAAATCTACAAGGACGAAGCATGGAGATTGGCCGTACATGCGTACACCCAGATTACCGGGATGGCGCAGCAATCACTCTGCTGTGGAAAGGCCTGTCACGATTTATGGTTCTGCATGAGTTTGAATATCTGTTTGGATGCGCGAGCATCGGCATGGAAGACGGCGGCAATCAAGCACGTATTATTATGGATTACCTGCGTGATAATCATATGTCGAACGAACAATTGCGAGTCACTCCACGCTATGGATTACCTCCGCTTGATAATGTGCTCTCTGAAATACTGTGTCTGCCACCCCTGCTTAAAAGCTACCTTCGCTTAGGCGCAAAAGTCTGCAGTGAGCCTTGTTGGGACGAGACGTTTAATGTTGCAGATGTATTCGTTTTGCTCAACATTAATGAACTTGAGCCACGATACGCTCGACGCTTCATTGGCGAATTCAAGAGTCCAGCGGTTAACACTGTGTTAGCCTCGTCTTCAATGAGTTGATGTCGCTCTAATCCACCTGCAGCAACTGTCGCTGCACCTCGGCGTGACGCTTTCGGTCCAGTGGAAAATTCCACATCAACACTACGACGCCAAGCTTGATCAGCACCGGCAGGCCTCCATACAAAAAGGCCAGCGCGCTTAAACTGTCTGGACTATTGTCCATGCCAAGCACGAAGCCTGCCAGCTCGAGTAACGGAAAGGCGATTCCAACCGACAATGCAAATGCGAGCTTGGTTGCCATGCCCCAAAGGCCAAAATAGAGGCCCGCACGCTGATCGCCGCCGCCAACTGTGTCTTCATCGATAACATCCGCCTGAATCGATGCGGGGATGGCCTGATCCACGCCCAGGCATAACCCGGATAGCACACAGATCAGGCCAAACCAGATTATATCGCCCGTACCCAGCATTGGCGCCCAAATGAACACCGCACAGGCCCAAAGCATGGAAGCGCACCAGAGCCGGTGCTTGGACCAGTTAGCGCCCAACTTGAGCCATAGCGGCAACCCGGCTACCGCACTGACAAAATAAATCGCCAGCAACAGACCCGCCGTGGCTTGATCGGCGCCAAGCACGTACATCACAAAGAAGATAAACAGGGCGGCAGGCAAACCATTTGCAGCACCGTTCATCAGGTATGCAATCAGCAGGCGGCGAAACGCGACATTGCCGGCCATTAACCTCAGCCCTTGGCGAAAATGCATGACAGGTTTAGTCGCGTAATGCGGTTCTGACACCAACCTCATGAACACCAGCATAGCCAACGGCAGACTGATCACCAGGAATAATGCCAGCGCTCTAAGCCCGTCTCCCTCGCTGCCACCGCTGCGTTGTATGAGTGCCGGCAGCATGATGGCAATCAATGTACCGAGCACGAAAAACCCTTCGCGAAACGCGGTAATCCTTGATCGCGCATCATAATCGGCAGATAGTTCTGCCGCCATAGCGGTGTACGGCAGAGAAATCATCGTCCATCCCAGGTAAGCCAGAAGGCTCCAGCCAAGCAGCCATAACGCACCCGCATCCTGTGTCGGATTGAACAAAAACCAGCCGCCCAGTAGCAGCACTGGCATACCGGCAAGCAGCCAGGGTTTGCGCCTGCCCAGTGGCGTCGTCGTATGATCCGATGCCCAGCCGATCAATGGATCGGTAACGACATCGAACACCCGCGCGATGAACAGCATGGCGCCAACTGCCGCTGTGCCCAGGCCTGGCAGCTCTGCATAGTATGCGGGCAGATATACCACCAGGGGCAGACCGAGAGCAGCCAGGGGCAGACCCACGACGCCATAGCCGATCAGCTCGAGCAGTGATCGCCTGGCGGTCATGCGCGCATTCAATGCCGCCTTAGAGTAATCTGCATAAGATTGATATTGCCATGCGCGAACTCTGCTTCGCAGCCGGTCAGATAATAACGCCACATTCGAAAGAAGCGCTTATCAAACTGACGACGAACGTCCGCCTCAGCTTTTATAAATTCGCGATGCCAGCGATGCAGAGTCTCGGCGTAATGGGCGCCATAAAATCGTGGTTCATCGGCTGTAAGCTCATTCTGCCGAGCGAGTTCACAGAGGATTTCCGGTGAGCCCAGCATGCCGCCAGGGAAGATATATTTTTGAATAAAATCGACTTGTTTGCGGTAGTCGGCAAAGATGTCGTTATTTACGGTAATGGCCTGCAGGACTGCGCGCCCACCAATGACCAGCGCGCGCCGAATGGCAGCAAAATAGGCAGACCAATACTGCTCTCCGACGGCCTCATACATCTCGATAGAGACGACTCGATCATAACGCTCTGCAACATCACGATAATCCTGCAAGCGGAAATTCACACGATCTTCCAGACCGGCAGCGCACACTGCCTCCCTTGCCCAGGCAAATTGTTCACGTGACAGAGTGATGCCTGTGACGCGGCATCCGGTTTGGCGTGCTGCATACAGGGCAAAGCCGCCCCAGCCACAACCGATTTCAAGAATGTGATCATTTTGGCTGCACTCAAGCTGCTCTAGTATGAGGCGATACTTATTGCGCTGAGCCTCCGCCAGTGACTGCTCCGGCGTTGCAAATACTGCGCTCGAATAAGTCATGGTTTCATCTAGCCAGAGTTTGTAAAAGTCATTACCCAGGTCGTAATGATAGGCAATATTGCGGCGGCTCCCGTAGCGGTTATTGCGGCGCAGCGCATGCAGGATTCGATTGGCTATAGCGGCCAACTTACTGTAGCGGCTAGGCGCCAGTGCTTGGTTGTTCAGGCGCAGCAGCCGCAGCAGCGCTGACATGTCGGACGTGTCCCATTCCCCGTCCATATACGCCTCGGCGAAACCCAGATCACCGTCTTTCAGGACCCGTGATATGACTTCATAATCATTCAGCTGAAGCGCCGCAGTCGGCCCCGATTGCTTACCGGTAAACTCGTGGCAAGCACCATCTGGCAACTCTACACTAAGGTTGCCGATCTCGATCTTGCGCAATAAATTCAGCGCCATGCGTAACTTCCAGGGCGGGCGCTGGAAGGACTGAACGGCATCGTGTTCTCGCTCGGGCATAAATAGATTCTGTTTTTATTTGTCAGGAAACATTGGGTTGGCGTTGTGGCGGTAGACGGTGAAAACGGGCACCACGCAACCAGATCTTGAGCGCCTGCCAGTGGATCGCAGCCGTAACTTTCAGTGTCATCAACGGCAGCCGCAGGAATTGACGCAGCAGCTGACCATCAGCCAATGGTCTTGCATTGCCGACTAGCGCCGTAGTCAGAACCAGCGTGCTGCTATCGTGAAACAACTGTATACCTAACTTCACATGTTCTCCCGGGCTGTCGGCATGAAACAGGTAATAACCGCTTCGATCCAATAACGGCGAGACATGAAAACATTTAGCTTTCTGCTGCCCGCAGTTCACATCTAGCACGTAGCAATGCTGCTCACCGAACGTGTTATGTACTTCGCAGATGATGGCCCGCAGTTCACCGCTCGCATGCTCGCAGTAGTACAGACTGATCGGATTGAACGCATAGCCCAGCACGCGCGGCAGGCACAACAGCCGAATGCGTCCACCGTCTAGTTGTATGCCTTGCTCCGCTAGCAGCCGAGTAGCCCAAAGCCCCAGCTCAGAACCATTCCGTGGCCCATGGTCCTTGTCGTAAAACGCGAATAAATTCCATCGGTTTCTGGAAAACAATCGCAGTTGATTGGATAGTTCCTGAATGCGATCCAGATCTAGCAACATATAGCCCAGTCGATAACTGAAGCGATACGCTGGCGCCTGAGGACGGCTGTGCATGACTCGGCAACGATAGAGTACACCTGCCTCCTTCATGGCCGCCTCCTTAATGGCCTAGATCTGCTCGTGTATCGGCCAGGAGGGTGTGACGCCCAAAGCACGCGCGACCTTTTCAGCAGAAGCCAGACCATCTTCATGAAAACCATAGCCGCACCAGGCGCCGCAAAACCAGGTGCGATTAGTCCCTTGTATCTTTGACAGATTGTGTTGGGCATTGATTGCAGCGGCATCAAACAGCGGGTGCTCGTAATCGATTTCGCAGATGACCTTTAACGGATCCGGGTCAAAGCGTGGATTGAGAGTGACGAAGTATTGCTTTTCGACCTGAATATCTTGTATTCGGTTCATCCAGTACGTTAATGAAACGCCCTCACGAGTATCTTGCCCGCCACACAGGTAGTTCCAGGATGACCATACTGCTCGCAATTTAGGCATTAGTCGTGCATCGCTATGCAGCACTGCGCGGTTGCTCTCAAACTTAAATACGTACAGTAACTCGGTTTCGGATGCAGTTGCATCATCACCCAGCATGGCAAGCGACTGATCGGCATGAGCGGCCAGAATGACTTGATCAAAACCTTCACTTCCCTGGTCATCAGTAACTTCGACAGAATTTAGTTGGCGGCGAATGCTTCTTACTGGCCGGTTCAAGCGAATACGATCAGGCCCCAAGAGTGCGCTTATCCGTTCCACATATGTTCTGGAACCTCCGGTCACGGTGCGCCAGGTCGGCTGCCCCCCAGTATCCAGCAGCCCATGGTTGTTGAAAAATCGCAACAGACTGGCAATGGGGTAATCACCTATTCGAACGGCTGGCGTAGACCATATCGATGCGGCCATCGGCACAAGGTAGTGCTCACGAAAACCTCTGCTATAACGGTGCTGGCGTATAAAGGCATCGATGCTCAGGTTCGCATCAATGCCTTGCTTGAGCAATCGTTTCCCCTCCCGGTGAAACCGCAGAATATCCATAAGCATCTTGTAATGATTTGGCGAGATCAGTCGCCGCCGCTGTGCAAACACTGAATTCAAACTGCTCGTTGCCCACTCAA
>JBGTHR010000203.1:0-7123 GCA_041746095.1 Gammaproteobacteria bacterium
CGCCTCGGCCCGGGCATCCTGAATGATCCTCCATTTGCTGACTATCATGGTCCATGAGATTACCGAAGCCAGCATCAGTATCGCCATCACGAACTGAACCAGCAGGCTGGCATCGGCGAGCAGCCGGTAGATACTCAGATCAACATTCACTCTTCAAATCCCCTAACATTAGTTCCGGTATGGATTTTGGCCGAAATGAGGCGGCATCCACACAGACAATCCGGACGTTTCCCGTGGCCAAAACCTCACCTGCCATATCGTGTTCCAGCCGTATCACGCGATGATTAAATATCATACTGCTGCGCTTTAGCTCGTCTATGCCTGCAACCACACGCAACGAGTCATTCAGATACGCGGGCTTTAAATAGTTCACAGCTACGGATTGCACCGCGAACAGCACGCCTTGACTCGTGGCCAAATCATTTTGCTCATAGCCCAGACAACGTAGCCATTCGGTCCTGGCCCGCTCCATGAATTTCAGATAATTGGCGTAATACACGACACCACCAGCGTCGGTGTCCTCGTAGTAGACCCGCACCGGCCAGGAGAATTCCCTCATGAAACTGTCTCAGAACACAATCAAAATACATTTAGAAACAAACGCGATAACTCGACCGCCTGAACGGCGAAAGATAACAAACATAGGTGTCATCACACAGGAAACAGCTGTCATTGAGCCAGTAATGACCACGCTCAGGCATTACGGTGTAAAGCATATCATTATTACATTCAATATTAAATAACTACTATAGTTTTATGTTTTTAATGGATTTAATCTGCATATTACAATCATCGGTAAAAATCTGATTAATGACTTCACCGGCACTTACTCGAACAGGTCTGGCGCGGTTTGATGTGTCGCCAGAGTTGCCGGTAGTGGAAGACCGAAATGCTGATAGCTGCTGCGAGTAGCCACACGACCCCGCGGTGTGCGCATAAGAAATCCCTGTTGAATCAGGTACGGTTCGATGACATCTTCAATAGTGCCACGTTCCTCACCGATTGCCGCCGCCAGATTATCGACCCCCACAGGCCCACCATCGAACTTCTCAATCACCGCCAGCAATAACCGGCGATCCATGTGATCGAAGCCATGAATATCCACGTTTAGCATATCCAGCGCCCTTTGTGCGACATCCTGAGTGATCTCACCATTCGCCTTGACCTCGGCATAATCCCTGACACGGCGTAACAGCCGGTTAGCAATTCGAGGTGTCCCCCGAGCACGCCTGGCGATCTCTCCGGCTCCTGCAGACTCGATTACGACGTTTAATATGCCGGCAGACCGGCGTACGATACTTGTCAGTTCTGACACACTGTAGAATTCAAGACGCTGAACGATACCAAAACGATCGCGCAGCGGAGATGTAAGCAGCCCCGCACGAGTGGTGGCGCCTACCAATGTGAATGGCGGCAGATCCAGCTTGATAGAACGCGCCGCCGGCCCCTCGCCAATCATGATGTCGAGCTGAAAGTCCTCAAGAGCAGGATATAGCACCTCCTCAACAACCGGACTCAGCCTGTGAATCTCATCGACAAACAGCACATCGCGAGGTTCAAGGTTAGTCAATAATGCGGCGAGATCACCCGGGCGTTCCAGCACCGGACCTGACGTATGGCGCAGATTGACCTGCAACTCATTGGCAATAATGTGTGAAAGAGTCGTCTTGCCAAGCCCGGGTGGCCCAAAAATCAATACATGATCCAGCGCCTCATTGCGGCGTTTGGCTGCCGAGATGAAGATCTCCATCTGTTCGCGCACCGCCGACTGACCGACATAGTCGCACAACATGCGCGGGCGGATCGTCGCTTCGGCAATCTCATCACTGACCGAGGCCACGGAGTTGATCAGGCGTTCAGATTCCATCATGTTCGCTCAGCATTCCCGCAAAAATTGTACTCAAATTAATGACCTCATGCGCCCAAACTCTCGCGCAACGCACGTCGTATAATCGTCTCGCTGTCAAGCTGCTCGGTGTCGATACGGCTGACCATACGGCTGGCATCCGGCGGTTTGTATCCCAGAGAAATCAGGGCGCTCACTGCATCCTCCACCGGATTATGCGGACGTTCGGTCGCTCCACCGTGAGTATGCCCGAAGTCCGCAGTCGTGATATCCAGTGCATCCAGTCGATCGCGCATCTCGATTACCAGACGCTCAGCGGTCTTCCGGCCGACGCCAGGCAAGCGCACCAGCGCCTGCGTATTCCCCTCATGCACACAACTACGAAAGGTCTTGACATCCATACCCGAAAGTATTGCCAGCGCCATACGTGCGCCCACTCCGTTGACTTTTAGTAATGCACGAAACAATTCACGCTCAGCAGACGTAGCGAATGCGTATAGAATCTGCGCATCCTCCCGCACCAGCAGATGGGTCAATAACGAGACCGCTTCACCCGTTTGCGGCAAACCGTAAAACGTTGACATGGGCGCTTCAAGCTCATAACCCACGCCGTTCACATCCACCAGCAAATGTGGCGGTTGTTTGACGATCAATTCACCCCTAAGCCGGCCTATCACAAATTTACTCCGGACTTGGTCTCGGCATAACTCAGTGGCAGTAAAGCAGTATGAGCATGGCATAACGCCACCGCCAGGGCATCGGCCGCATCAGCCTGCGGCGTCTCGGGTAAATTAAGCAATACGCACACCATGTGCTGAACCTGTAGTTTGTCTGCAGAGCCCTTACCCACAATCGCCTGTTTGATACCTCTGGGACTGTATTCACTCACACTGAGATGACGGTTGACGGCAGCGCAGATTGCCGCACCCCGAGCCTGTCCAAGCTTTAACGCCGAAGCCGGATTGTGTGAAACGAATACGGACTCGATGGCCAGATGCGCCGGATGATGAATATCGATGAGTTTTGAGATTTCGCTGAATATCACCGCAAGCCTGTCGGCCAGAGCATCCGCTTTTAAGGGTATACAACCGTTATCGATATGTACGCTGCGTCTGCCATCACTCTGTATGAGGCCATAGCCAGTCATTCTTGAACCTGGATCGATGCCCAGAATACAGGTCATCCGCTTCATGAATGAAAGCAGGCCATGAATACAGATTGGCACGTTAAAGCCCGCCTACCGAACTGAATAGCGTCAAACGCTAACGCCGTCACTGACCAGAACGTTCCCACACATCATCAGGAATATCGGCGTTGGTATAAACATTTTGCACATCATCGTTATCTTCCAGCATGTCCAGCAGCTTAACCATGGATTCCGCGGCCTTGCCTTCAAGTTGGGCGAGCGTTGCTGCACGCATAGTGACCTCGGCATGGCCGGGAGATAGACCGGCCGCGATCATGGCGTCCCGAGCCTGGGCATACTCATCAGGGCTTACTATGACATCAACGGATTTGTCATCATTGACTATGACGTCCAGCGCCCCGGCATCCAGGGCCGCCTCCATTACGGCGTCTTCATCCGCCTCATCGGAATAACTCAATATCCCGGTTTGTTCAAACATGAATGCCACCGAACCACTGGTGCCCAGATTGCCATCGAACTTATTGAACGCATGTCGGACTTCAGCCACTGTGCGGTTGCGATTATCCGTCATGCAATCCACCATCACGGCAACTCCGCCAGGACCGTATCCCTCATAGCGAATCTCTTCATAGTTCACACCTTCAAGTTCACCGGCGCCACGTTTGATGGCGCGCTCCACGGTGTCCTTGGACATATTCGCTGACAGCCCCTTGTCCACGGCCAGTCGCAGCCTGGAGTTGGAATCCAGGTCCGAGCCCCCCATGCGCGCTGCCACGGTAATCTCTCGAATCAGTTTGGTGAACAACGTGCCGCGCCGGGCGTCCTGCGCATTTTTGCGGTGTTGAATATTCGCCCATTTACTATGCCCTGCCATTATTAAACCTTTAGATTCCAGAGTGGTGGATGAATTCTACCATTACTACAATTTCAACTGCATCGTCTGTATTTACGCAAAATCACCCGTCGCAATAAACTGGCAAACGGCCTCCGCGACTCGAGTGGAAAACAGCATGCCAAAATGACTGTAGGGTACTGTGAGGTGATTGGTGATCCAGTCGGCTTTAGTCTCAGCTACCGATACCGTCCCGTCATTGGGGCGCTCAAGCCCACTGAATAACAGCTTGCCCATACCTAGCCCCCGACTCCCTGCGATCATGCCTAACTCACGGCCCTGATTCCAGCCGGGAGCGTCGCCCAGCAAGCCCTGATTAATACTGCGGCCGAGCAGAGGCCGAGTCAGCACCGAATTAGCCAACCTGATCGCCATGACACTGCCCTTAACCGGTGTCCCCATCATCAATACCCTGCCCGGCTTTTGCAGTGAATAGAATTTGAACAGATGCAGAACAATAATTCCACCCAGGCTGTGCGCCACCAGATGAATGACATCCGCATCTATTGAATCCAGATAGGTGTTCAGTGCAGTGGCATTATTGCGCGGCGAGTCGAACACACTGTGGTAATTAAATTGATGGCAATCGTATCCGCGACGCGCTATACGCTTGCGTAGTGGCGACAATTCCAGGCCCGTCATCCAGATACCGTGAATAAAAATGACCGCTTCCCGCATCACTCCGGGTCAGGCACCCACTCCCGTATGGCCTCACTGTTGGTCGGTGAGCTGGCTAACGCAACAGCCTCAGCCTTTGTCATCCAGCGATATTCCTCGTGCTCAGCTGCGTCCAGAGTGATATCAACCTGTGCTTCCAACTGGCATTGAAAAACGTGTTCCCGATTTTGAGTGACGCCGGGCTTATAACGGTATCTCCAGAATGAATAAATCTCGAACATATGCGACTGATTGCAGTCATGCAGGTGATTCATGCTCAGCCCGGTTTCTTCACACAGCTCACGTTGAGCGGCCTGCAGCGGATTCTCATGCCACTCCAGACTGCCGGTGACCGACTGCCAGAAATTCGCGGGGGTCTTTCTGCGCAACATCAGAACCTGTGAGTCGCTTGTATGAATGACCACAAGTATGGATTCGGGACGTTTAAATGACATTCAATTACCGGGGTGCGCTGTACACATGTAATTCATATTTATTCATATACTTAGGTTGCAAAGCGACCACCTTGTTCGGCATTTCCGTCTCGTTGAATAGTCAACTCGAATGTTCATAAAAAAGTCTATATGATTCACACACTACTGCAAGTCAGTCCGTAGCTGTGTCTCATGCTCTTATATTGTGCGTTTTATCTGTATAATCCGCCAATTAAACCACCAAAGTATTCACATTCTGGCAGAATGAGAAGAGAATTCATAAGCTCATTCACTTGAATAGCCCGCTAGAGAACCAACCCTACTATGCCGCGAATCACTATATTCATATTCCTGCTGTTTACGCTTGCGGCCTGCGCCCCGACAGAAACTCGCACATCAAGCGATGAGGCCGAGCTAAACGCACGCTATGCGTTACAGTTTTTACGCCAGGGAAAACCTGAACCTGCCAGGGAGAAAATTGAGATTGCGATGCAACTTGACCCCCAGATGGCAGGCGCCAAAAGTATCGCCGCGTTAATATATCAATCCATAGGACAGCCTGCCAGGGCGGAGAAATTCTATGAGGAAGCGCTTAAATTAGCACCCTCCGATCCTGCGACACTGAATAACTATGGTAAATATCTGTGCTCGCGCGGGCGTCTTCGAGATGCCGAAAACAAATTTCTTACCGCTGTTGAAAGTCCAAACAATCCCAATCCTGAAGTCGCATACGCCAACGCCGGACTCTGTGCAAAACGCATTCCGGATACCGATCTGGCGTCACAGTATTTCCGTGCCGCGCTTGATATCAACCCTGATATGCCGTTGGCGCTCTATCAGCTCGCCGAAATCAACCATGGCAAGAAACGCTACAGTCTCGCACGTGAAGAATTACAGCGATTTCAGTTGGCCTCCGACCCTACTCCTGAAACCCTGTGGTTGGGTATCCGTAATGAGAGAGCCCTGAATAATCAGGAGGAAGTAACCAGGCTAACTAACATACTGAGCGAACAATTCCCCGATTCGGAGGAGGCACGCCAGATGGTTGCCGGTAAAGAAGAACTCATAACGCCCAGTACTGAACGACAAACCACTCCGGTCGCAAATCAGCCTACCAGTGAGCCAGTCGAAACAAGCATTGCTGCAGACGTCCCCAGGGTCAGGGATCAGCGATGGTTGCTTGATCAACCGCCCAGCAATTACACCATTCACCTGATAAAAAGCCAGCAAAAAGACCAGCTCTTCGGCTACCTGAAGAGCAATCAGTTGAAGGAAGACGTCGTCTATCTGTCGTATCGTGAAGGGCAGGATACCTGGTATTCGCTGCTATACGGCAGCTATATCGACCAGTCAATGGCGCGCAACAGCATGAATCAATTGCCCGTGCAACTGACTGAGAATTCACCCACTTTGGCCACCTTTGGTGATTTTCAGCAACTGCTCAACGCCACTTATTAAATAAAAAAGCATAGGCTATTCACATCGGTTGCCTAGCCCACGCAGGATGCAGTAGACCAGATACCGGGAAGGAGAGCCACGCCTCCTTCCCGGTTCATAGGTTACTTACAGGACTCTCAAGCCGAATACACCTTACAACACACTCTCGCAGTTACTAATGGTTTCACCGGTGCGGCAGGTATCCGCACCAGTGCCGCCATTGAGGGTATCCTGTCCCAATTCGCCGCGCAGCACGTCATCGCCATCCTGGCCCAGCACCACATCATTGCCGTCTCCGCTGCTGAGTTCATCATTGCCCGGACCACCAGTCAGGCGGTCCTGGCCCCCATCGCCCAGCAACCGGTCATTACCTACATTGCCATTCAGTACATCATTGCCTGCGTTTCCGCAGAGCGTGTCGTTGCCACCACGGCCATTAATGGTATCAGCGCCGTCCAGACCGACAATCACATCATCGCCCGGCGTACCCTCCAGTTGATCGGGTCCTCCAGTACCCACAATCGTTGCAGGCAGTCCATTACAACGCGGCACCGGCGCGTTACCGCCGAACTCAAACGAACCGATGTCACAGGCGCTACCTTGCGGTCGTTTGACACCGCGTTGATCCGTGGCTGGAGGCGGACACGATCCATTCACCGCATCAATCGCCGGGCTGCCGGACACCAGTGCATGAGTTCGAGTCGCACCGC
>JBGTHR010000204.1:0-1969 GCA_041746095.1 Gammaproteobacteria bacterium
GGGATTATTCATGGACTCAAGCTGTATCCCGCTGGAGCGACGACACACTCGGCATCGGGTGTAACAGACATTCACAGGATCTACTCAACACTGGAAACCATGCAACAAACGGGCCTGCCACTGCAGGTGCACGGCGAAGTCGTGGACAAGACTGTAGATATATTTGACCGCGAGCAGGTATTTATTGATCGTATATTAATTCCCTTGCACAAGGATTTCCCTCGGTTAAGAATCATCTTTGAACATATCACTACACGCCAGGCGGTTGAGTTTGTCAACTCAACAGACGACATGGTCGCCGCTACCATTACACCCCAGCATTTGCTGTATAACCGCAATCAGATATTCAGTGGAGGAATTAACCCACACTACTACTGTCTGCCGGTATTGAAGCGTGAAGAGCACAGACGCGCGCTGGTACAGGCCGCGACGAGTGGAAATTCCAAATTCTTTCTGGGCACGGACAGTGCACCGCATGGACAGAAATCCAAAGAAGCGGCGTGTGGCTGTGCGGGTATATTCAGCGCCCACGCCGCGATTGAGCTTTACGCTGAGGCGTTCGACTCGGCTCACGCCTTGCAGCAACTTGAGGCCTTTGCCAGCATCAATGGTGCTGTCTTCTATGGCCTGCCGGTAAACCGGCAAACGATTACACTGCAAAAAGAAGACTGGAGAGTTCCGGAATCATATCCGTTGGCCGATGATAAACTGATACCCATGAGGGCAGGTGAATTAATTCACTGGAGACTTCATGACTCAACCTAAACATTTGCCACA
Organism: Gammaproteobacteria bacterium; assembly: GCA_041746095.1. Classification (GTDB taxonomy): domain Bacteria; phylum Pseudomonadota; class Gammaproteobacteria; order JBGTHR01; family JBGTHR01; genus JBGTHR01. The sequence goes on from JBGTHR010000204.1 coordinate 778, forward strand.
CATGAACACAAGCGCCTGATCGCGCCTGAGCTAATCAAATTCAGAGTCATCAAACTGGAGCAAACCTTCCAGATGTTGAGTTACATAATCCGCTTGTAATGCCAGTTACGAACTGACCACTCATTATCGGTGGTGATTATCTCTGTGTTATCAGCTCGCCGGCATGTACATCAACGGCGGCATTATATGGGGAGGTACGGCTCCCTCTGCCCTCAATTTGCGTGATCGCAGTTAAGACTATAACTCCATACACCACACCTAATGCAACCAGTATGATGCGTTTACCGGGGCTCGCTAATTTACCGCTTAACAGTATTGGATGGGCGATAATCCATACAGCGACCAGGCAGTTAAAGATAAAGAACAGCCATGTAGTCGTTTCCATAACAAAGCCTCGCAATGGTTTTGAAAAAACCCGCTGGGCTCAGCACATATATAAATGTTAGAGGCGCGCAGAAGGATAGATATCTTAGTATAGCAGATTGCATATGTGCTTACCTGACCACAACCGGATCTGCAAAGCAATGAGAGCATTGCGCAAAAGCAACCAATCGGCAGTCCGCTGCGTTATTCCAGGCAGGCTGCCGCAGGTTTTATCCATTCAAAATACTCCCTTGAATCCCACCAGCACAGAACGTCCAGGTAATGGTGCAAAGTCCTTGATAAACGAGGTATGGCGCCGAATTTCTTCATCCAGCAAATTCGCCCCACGCAGAAATATCTGGTACTCGTTGCCGCCACTGGGAATAATCCAGCCTAGATCGGTGTTCACCACGGTGTAACCGCTGGTGTTGGTCTCCAGATCGGCGTTACGCCCCTGCCTGGCGACACGGGTTACGTCCACGCCCGCAGACCATTGTGCAACCTGATAGTCCAGGCCTCCGCCGAATCGAGGTGGCGTGATGCGTGGCAGATCGCCACCATCAGACAATGCTCCGCGCACAAAATCAGCATATAGTCTGCCATCCAGATCGCCTGTGCTCCCCTTTAGCAGACGATAGGTTATCTCTGCCTCAAATCCGTAGAACTCGGCATCATCCTGTGTATAGGCAACTGACAACAATTCGCCGTCAGGCTCAAGTTCGCCCTCTTCGTTGACGCGATCAGCAACACCGTCGCCGTCATTGTCTACACTTTCCTGAAAGATGAAGTCATCGAAAAAGTTGGCGAACAGATTGAGTTGCCAGCCCAG
>JBGTHR010000205.1:0-3221 GCA_041746095.1 Gammaproteobacteria bacterium
AGTGTCTGATCGTTGCCATACTGTTGGGTGGTCTGACGTATTGATGACTTTCTTGCATAACTTTTCATAAACCGCTGTTTCTCACTAAGGTTATCGTTGTTTAAAGTATGATTGAGTTTCGGCATTAAGCAGATAAAGCAAGTATTGAGCCATGGGTTGTTCATGCCTGATGTTTGCGACTGTCAAACGTATCCTAAAATAAAATGGACGCCAAAATTATGGCCAATATAACCAGCAAAATGCCAATACCAACAACAGTGGAGTGAGATTTCCACAAGGTCAGCGCTCTGGCGCCAAAAATCACAACGAGTAATGCCAGGCCAAAATAACGAATACCTCTAGCAATCCCCGAAGCGATAAGAAAGAGCAATAACGGATAACCCGCCACTCCTGCTGTGATCATCGCCACCTGAAATGGAATAGGCGCAATACCGATTATCAGGATCGCCCAAAATCCATGCGCCTCGAATTCATGCCTGAAGCGCTTATACGCTTGTTGGTAATCGAGGGTTTGAATCAACCAGTGGCCGACTGTATCGAACAAAAAGAATCCGATTCCGTACCCAACGATGGCTCCAATTAAACAACCAACTGTCGTTACTGCGGCGATTCTCCAGATTTTGTCTCGATTCGTGAGCATGTACGGTATCAATACCAGTTCTATAGGTATGGGAACAATAATGGTCTCAAGAAACGAAGCTACGCCAATGAGCAACAAGCCATTATCTGACTCCGAGAGGTTCGCAAGCCACTTAGCAACACGGTTCATTCGGTTATATCAGGCAGAGGTCGTCAGTGTAATTGTGGATCGAATGGGAAATTAAAGATTTCAGTAACTGACCCACTAATTTTCAGATACAGATTGAGAGTGACTGGCTTTCGTTTCCTGTTCCCATGCCGCCTGACATCGCTCTCGGAATTCTAATTGTAAAATAAATGTCATAGTCTGGCTGTTATGACCCATTATTCTCTTTGGAGTTACTCATGTTTTTGCTGATCGCGTCAACTGTGCTTGCACTATCGCTTTATGCGCTTAACAAGCTGAGCTATCGTAGAGTCCGATAAGTGATCTATAGGATTTGCATGTGAAGACATAGAACGTATTTCCAAGTCGAATGCCATCCATATAACCGGTACAATAGCTTCTGGTGTTTTAATTTTCGAAATGAACCCATAAATATGATTACACTTACACCGACTGCTGCGCAACAAGCTATTAAGTCCGCGGAAGAGAGCAAAATGCAGGGTCTTCCACTGAGGTTTGCGGCCAGCCGTAATGCGGATCACAGCCTGCATTATGCGATGGGATTTGATGATCAGAAGTCGCTGGACGATCATCATTTCACTTCTGAAGGTGTCCAGGTAGTGGTAGCGGAGAATAGCATTGAGCTAGTGAAGGATATGGTGGTTGATTATGTCGAAATCGAGCCTGGCGAGTTTCGATTTATCTTTCTGAATCCAAACGACCCAAATTTCGTTCCACCGAAAGACGGTGATGATAAACACGATTCGTCTGGAAGATAATCATGGCGCGCGCCAAGGCTAGCTGGAATCAGAAAGAGCGTCCACGCGAGATTCGCGATTTGGCCAGTGCGCTGAGCGCCAATATCTGGCGGCTCGCCGGTGAAGGCTTGCTCAGTCTGGAGAACGAGGGTTTCGATACCGAAACCCGTTCACAGCGGCTGGACGTGATTGCAGAATTTGTCGCCTTTCAGATCCATGTGATTGATCGCTTGAGCTATCAAAACATGGAAGAGGATACCCGCCAGAAATTTATCATCGCTATTGCAGTGCATATCACTTCGGTCATGCAGGATAACCGGGTTGATGCGAATGGTCCTGGAGATTACCGGAAGACGTTCGTGGACCTGATCAACCAGCGCATGGATGACTATTCCGAGTGTCCATTTTCAGAAACCGATGGACCTGGATTCAGTTTGCGCCGAACCTTTGGCGAGCGTGTGCGCGATGTGATGGGGCCGACCGATAATAAATGGATTCCCGATTATGTCATGGATATCGAGGCGCCCAAACTCATACCCACACTCAAACGCGTACTAAAGGGTATGAATCCGGCAGATATAAGCGATCAGGATAAACCGCCTGTAGCGGAGGGAAGTGTATGGGGAGAAGGCTAGCCCTGGCCGGAAGGGAGACAGGGCGTCGCGTAATCTGTTGTAGCTAAACGCAGATAAACTGAATTATTTTTTTGTCCACTCGCTGAAGTTAACAGTATTTTTCTCTTCGCCATCATCAAAGCCGGCATTGTAGGCATCGGTTAGACGTTGCTCTTCGCGTTTGGGGTGACCCAGGAAACCACTCTGCCAGCCCAGAATGTACTCGGGGTCTACACCTTGTTCTTCCATTTTGGTAACAGCCTCGCGGTATTGTTCTCTCATATCATTCTCCTCAAAAAAATATCAAGTATTAAGTGTAAAATATTTCGGCATTACGAATCAGGCGGCAGCGCGGAAGCGACTCAACGCTTCGCCCGAATCCAGTGCTTCTCTAACGTGTTTTGCGGCAGATTGCATACTGTCAAATCGTTGCAGATGCGTCAGCATGATCGCACCGGCGTAGATCAGGCTGTCCCTGGCCGCGCCCGCCTTGCCTGCAAGCGCCTCAAGGCCTGCAACCGCCGCCGCCTGGGCTGCGGCTTCGATGTCAATTTCAGTGGCGATTTCATCGCCCACCTTTTTTGCGGCTGGCAGATCGTCCGGCAGTGGCACGGCCCGTGTGGTTTGCTCGATACCGATTTCCTGTGGAGTAATATCCTGACGAACGATATCAGTCGAATCCACATAATGAAAAAACCTGGACGGCTGAGTCAAAGATGGAATCACTCCACCCTCAACACCACGAATGATGACAGCGGTGTCAAAGCCAGCAAGCCTGGCCAGATGTGCGTAGATTGGTGGGTAGGCCTTATGCACATAGCCGGTCATCAGGTGCGTTTTAGATGTGCCGCGCACCGGGCCAGCCAGAACTTCTACTGTAGTAACGACCGGGCGTTTGACGATGCGGGTGCGTAGCTGAATGAGTTCATGCAGTGCTGGACAGAAGACTTTCTGGTCAATATAAGCCCAACCCACAGCAAGATTGCCGATCTGCTTCGCAGCCTGCGATGAAGTCAGATCAACATTGATGCCAGCCGCGCGCAGAACCTTGCGATGCGTAGCGCCATATTTGGGCCCCACGGTTTCCAGACCGTGAGACACAGC
>JBGTHR010000206.1:0-6250 GCA_041746095.1 Gammaproteobacteria bacterium
TCCGGGCGGCTGCGGGTGAGCGCATACATCACCTGTTCTGTCAGGGTGTTGACCGTTTCGCGGATGCGCGATGACGCGGCGGCATTACCGCCCTCAACCGCTAGAAAGGCCTTGGTGACCGCGACATGAATCTTGTTCTTATCGAAGCCCGTGACCTTGCCGTTACGGCGTATGACACGGTAGTGACCAGGAGCGGTGGCGGCGATTTCGGCAGTAGCGCTGCCATTGCCATTGTTATCATTATGGCCATTGGACTTCTGCGGTGTTTGTGGTGTCTCTATGCTATTGGCGACATTAGTCTGCATGTACTCAACTCTCCGAGCGGGGTGGTCAGGTTTAATATACGAATTGCCGAGATCTGGATTGCTGCAAATTTTAATAGGCAATCATTGCATATACTATAGGATGTGGTTTCGAGTTCAGTCAAGCACAATATGCTGTGTATAAGGCCTTGCTTAAGGTGCGTATAGCCTGTGGATAAACGGTGACTTTCAGGGTGTAAAACCAGTTTTTAGCGGACTTTCAAGGGCTTGGAGAGGTCACAACCTTATGGCGCAAACAGCCCAACAATAAATCAATCTGCGGCATAGAAAAGTTTAATAGAAATCCCCTATGTATATTGGATTCGGAATTTAATCGAGGACTGATTCCAGTCCGAAAATGACAGAGCAATGACTATGGCAAGCGGCGAATCCGGACATCTGAAATCAGCCAGCCACGCGGCGCGAATTGAGACACCACACAGCAATCGGGCAGATCTGTACAACCTGCGGCGTATGCTGCCGTATTTGTGGACTTATCGGGGCCGTGTGCTGATCGCGCTCAGTTGCCTGATAGTCGCCAAGGTGGCAACCGTGGGTGTGCCGCTGGTGCTCAAGCGGATCGTGGATGCGCTGGATACTCCCGGACAGCAGGCACTGGCGCTGCCCCTTGCCCTGCTATTGGCCTATGGCGGCCTGCGCATGACAACTTCATTGTTCAATGAGTTAAGAGACTCGCTATTTGCCAGAGTGCGCTTCGGCGCCATGCATGGGCTCTCACATCAGGTTCTGGAGCACCTGCATGTGCTGTCTCTGAGTTATCACCTGGAACGGCGCACCGGCCAGATCACGCGCGACCTGGAACGCGGCGCACGCAGCGTCGCCAACATCGTCAATAACATGGTATTTTCCATACTGCCTACCATTGCCGAGTTTGCGCTGGTGGCGGTGATTCTGCTGAGTCAGTATGCCGCGCAGTTCACACTGGTTACCTTTGCAGCGGTATTTGTCTACATAATCTTTACCTTCAGTGTCACCAACTGGCGCATGCATCACCGGCATGAGATGAACGCGCTGGACTCGCAGGCCAATTCACAGGCGATTGACAGCCTGCTCAACTATGAGACCGTCAAGTATTTCAACAACGAGCAGCACGAGATTGAACGCTATCACGAGACCCTGAAGCAATGGGAAGATGCCGCTGTTAACAGCGCGACCACCATGTCCATGCTGAATTTTGGCCAGGGCGCGATCGTCGCATGCGGCGTCACCGCCATCATGATTCTGGCGGCTCAGGGCGTCAGTTCCGGTGAGATGAGTCTGGGCGATCTGGTGCTGGTGAATGCGATGATGCTGCAATTGTTCATGCCCCTGAATACTCTGGGCATCATGTACCGCCAGTTACGCTATTCACTGGCGGATATGGATCTGGTGTACCAGCTTCTCGACACTCCACCGCAGATACAGGATAGCCCCGCAGCACAGGAATTGCGCGTGGTTAGACCCCACGTAAGATTTACAGACGTGGAATTTTGTTATGAGGCGAATCGTCCGACACTCAAGGACATCAGTTTTGAGATTCAGCCGGGCCAGAAAGTGGCGGTTGTGGGCCCCTCTGGCGCAGGCAAGTCGACACTCGCACGCCTGCTGTTTCGGTTCTACGATATCAACAACGGCGCGATTCTGATCGACGGGCAGGATATCAGCGCATGCACGCAAGACAGCCTGCGAAGGTGCATAGGCATTGTGCCACAGGATACCGTGCTATTTAATGACACTATCCTGTACAACATACTCTATGCCAGACCGGAAGCAAGCCGCGCCGAGGTCGAACACGCCGCCAGGCTGGCGGATATCCACGACTTTATCTGCTCCTTGCCAGCAGGTTACGACAGTGTTGTAGGTGAGCGTGGCCTGAAATTATCCGGCGGGGAAAAGCAGCGCATGGCGATTGCCCGAGTGATACTCAAACAGGCCTCAATTGTGGTATTTGATGAAGCCACCTCCAGCCTGGATTCACGTTCCGAAGGGGCGATCCTGCAGGCCCTGGGGAAGCTCGCAAAAAGCACCACTACATTGGTGATCGCACACCGGCTCTCAACCATCGTGGATGCCGATTCGATTCTGGTGATGGAGCATGGCAGGATCGTGGAACGGGGCCGGCATGCGGAATTACTAATCAAAAAGGGCCTGTACTCGCATCTGTGGGCGCTGCAACAGGAAGAACGCACGATTGAAAAGATTACCGAATCCAGACAGTATTGATGTGGCATCACTAAATACGCCTTTTCAAGGATAGCGGCGTCAGTACGTGCTCAAATCAAAAGTCACCTATAATTGACGCCTATGAGCAACTTAAAACTAGTCATTCCACCCGAGTTCGATACGGCGCCAAAAGAGCAACGGATCGCCTTTGTGCAGGAACTGTGGGATCGAATTGTCCTGGACTCAGAAAATATTCCAATACCTGATTATCACAAACGGATCCTGGATGACCGATTCAATGCGTACCGAGCCAACCCGGAGCCAGGGAGGCCGTGGAGCGAGGTTCGGGATCAACTCCTGGCGAAGCTTCGCGATTCTTGAATCCAGTACACATTCAGCCAGGCGCTTCCGCCGATGCTGATGAGGCAGCTACATGGTATGAAAGTCAACGGCCTGAGCTGGGAATAGAGTTCGTTCTGGAACTTGACGCTGCTATAGAGAGAGCCGCTGAATCTCCAGAGGCATACGCATTACAGTATCGTGAAGCACGCCGAGTCTTGATGCGAAGGTTTCCATACTCAGTTTATTTTATATTCGAACGCGGAGTCGTTGAAGTGTTTGCAATATTGCATCAGCATAGGGAGTCATCAATGTGGCAATCGAGAATTCCGTAGTGTCATACACTATAGAGATTATCTACCATTTAAATTCACGGAAATAGGGTCTTAATAGAGTGCGATACTCGCTGTGACGTTTTACAAAAAAGGCAGAACAATATCTGAATACACGTGTTGCTTGTGCGCTAATAGATAAAAGTTAACGATTATGGAAGCCGATCCCGAGTTCCTGTCTCGTCTGCAGTTTGCCTTTACCATCGGCTTTCATATCCTGTTTCCCACCTTTACCATCGGCCTGGCGGGTCTGCTGGTGGTGCTGGAAGGCTTGTGGTTGAAGACGGCGGATGGTATTTACCGTGTGGCGTATCGTTTCTGGCTGAAATTATTCGCACTCAGTTTCGGCATGGGCGTGGTCACTGGAGTCGTGCTCTCATACGAAGTAGGCGCCAATTTCGGGAAATTCTCCGCCGCTACCGGCAATGTACTCGGCCCACTGATGAGTTACGAGGTGCTGACAGCGTTTTTTCTGGAGGCGGGTTTTCTGGGAATTATGCTGTTTGGTATGGAGAGAGTGGGGCCGCGCCTGCACTACTTCGCTACGGTAATGGTGGCGTTGGGGACTTTAATCTCATCATTCTGGATTCTGTCCGCCAATTCCTGGATGCATACGCCAGCCGGATTCAGTCTTGAGAATGGCGTATTTTCCGTGGAATCCTGGTGGGACGTGATATTCAATCCTTCGTTTCCCTACCGCCTGCTGCACATGCTGAATGCCTCCTACCTGACCACAACCTTTGTAGTGGCCTCAATCTGCGCCTGGTATCTGCTACGCGACCGGCATGCGCTGTTCGCCACGCGCACGCTCAAAGTGGTGATCCCAGCCATGGTGTTGCTCGCGCCACTGCAGATCCTGCTCGGTGACCTGCATGGTCTGAATACCCTGGAGCATCAGCCCATCAAGGTGGCGGCCATGGAAGGGCACTGGGAAACGCAAAAAGGCGCGCCTCTGTATCTGTTCGCCATACCCGATCAGGAAGCCGAGGAGAATCATTTCGAAATCGCCATTCCCAGGCTGGGTAGTCTGGTGCTCGCACACAGTCTCGACGGTGAAGTGACGGGGCTCAAGTCGGTCGATGAACAAGACCGGCCGTTGGTCTGGCTGGTGTTCTTCTCATTTCGTATCATGGTAGGCATAGGCATGGTCATGCTGCTGCTGGCCTGGTCTGGCCTTTATCTCCTGCGAAAGGGCCGCTTGCGTGACAGCCGGAATTATCTGCGCATGCTCAGTCTATCCGCACCGCTGGGCTTTATCGCGGTGCTTGCCGGCTGGGTCACTACAGAAGCTGGCAGACAACCCTGGACGGTGCAGGGGCTGATGCGCACCTCGGAATCGGTATCCGCCCTAAGCGGCATTGAGGTGCTGTTTACCCTCACAATGTTTGTCGCGGTCTACTCGGTGCTGTTGCTGGTCTTTCTGGGATTTATGTGGATACAGGTGCGCACCGGACCAAACGACAGGGACTTCATGGTATTCAGGCCCAAACCGGTTTTATTCTCGCGTCAAAAACCAAACACTACGCTGAGCGCATCATGACACTGCCGCTGATACTCGCCGGAGTTATCGCCTTCGGCATTACCATGTATGTACTGCTGGACGGTTTTGATCTGGGCGTGGGCATACTCTTCTCATTCGTACGCAATGAGCCTGATCGTGACCTGATGATGCACAGTGTCGCGCCCATATGGGACGGCAACGAGACCTGGCTGGTGTTGGGTGGGGCCGTTTTGTTTGGCGCGTTTCCGGCAGCTTACGCCGCGTTGTTACCCGCATTGTATCTCCCCATCATTATCATGTTGATCGCACTGATATTTCGAGGAGTTGCGTTTGAGTTCCGCTTTAAATCAGAAAGGCGCTGGATCTGGAATCTTTCATTTACCCTGGGATCAACGCTGGCTGCATTTTGCCAGGGTTTGATCCTGGGCGCGTACATACAGGGCTTTCGCTATGCTAATGGCCAGTATATTGGCGGAACGTTTGAGTGGTTGAGCGCGTTCAGTATCATGACCGGCGTTGCCGTCGTGTGCGCCTATGCGCTGCTGGGCGCCTGCTGGCTGGTCATCAAGACCGAGGGAGCCCTGCACGAAACCATGCGGAGTACGGCGCTCAAGTTGTTGTGGGTGGTACTCGGGTTCATAATGATGGTCAGCATCTGGACGCCACTCAGCCAGTCTGCCATCTCACAACGCTGGTTTAGCTGGCCGAACTTTCTGTATCTGTCACCGATACCATTGCTGACCGCGCTGACTGCGGCAGGACTCTACTATACGCTGCGCGGTGATCGCGATCATGGGCCGTTTGTGCTATGTGTGATGCTGTATGTGCTGACGCTAGGTGGGCTTGCGATCAGCCTGTGGCCGTATATCGTGCCGCGTGCGTATTCACTCTGGGAGATGGCCTCACCACAGGCCTCTCTGGAATTCGTCCTGGTCGGTGTAGCGGTTACAGTGCCGGTGATACTAATCTACACTGCCCATGCGTATTACGTATTCCGGGGTAAGGTAACGCACACACAGGGCTATCATTAGACTTATGAATGTCAGAATTCGAGTGTACAGCTTATGCAAGATGAGCCGAACATAAACCAACTGAGGAATTAGACCTATGGCGGAAATCAAACCCATGGAAATGATGGACGGCAGTGGCTGTGCAGCCAACGAACCATTTGCCCTGCGCGTGCTCGGTGACAGCATGGCACCTGAATTCGAGGATGGCGTCATCATCATTATTGATCCTTCCGGAATGGCTGAGAACGGCGCCTATGTGCTGGCGATGCACAAAGAGGAGTATATCTTTCGCCAGTTTGTCATTGAAGATGGACGCTATTACCTCAAACCGCTGAATTCAGGATACGAATCGCTGGAAGTCGATGGCGCGAGCGTTGTCAGAGGTGTCATTGTGCAAAAGGCAGGCACCCGCCGACACCAACGCAAGCACTATATGTGATACTTTTCCAAGCTAGCGATGAGGTCAGCGATTCAGTGTTAGTCCGCGAAGAACTTCAGCGTATCAAGTTCCAAAATGATAGTGACAATATGTTAACGGCTAATTGCCAAATCGTTCGCGCCAGGCGGGCCAATTGATGTCTGCGACTTCCGTAACTGTCAGTT
>JBGTHR010000207.1:0-6767 GCA_041746095.1 Gammaproteobacteria bacterium
ATGTCTATATCATTGTCGTAACCAATCTTTTGGATAATACCCTTCAAGACCGTTCGATAAGGTTCTTCAAACACTTTGTGGCGGTATTTTGGTATCCATACAAAGTGGTACATTAACCGGTATACGTGGTGTGTATTTCTCGGTAACTCCATAAGTTGGATACCCCACAATGGCTAATGCCATTGTTAGCTATCCAGCTCGGGGGCAAGCCCCCGAGATTTTCGCTTTGCGGTTAAATCGAAGTTTTGAATCTGGTAATATCATGATTAATTGGATAAGTTTATAAATTTTTTGTGCTAGATGTCCGTTGTCATTGATTGCAGATTCAGCCGATCGCGTTTATCAAACAGACTACCCAGTGTCAGCCATACCGCAATGATCACACCAGAGCCCGTGACCACTGCAATAAGAAACATGATAAGTATTTGATACTTTACTGCCTCAACGGGTGGCGCCCCTGCAAGTATCTGGCCTGTCATCATTCCTGGCAAACTTACAATCCCTGCTGTCATCATGGCATTGATTATCGGGATCATTCCAGCATTGACACTGGCCTTGCGCAGCTCAAGTGTTGCCTGATTTTTTGTCTCTCCAAGCAGCAGACGTTGTTCTATAATGCCACGTTCCTTCCAGAGTGATTGAGTCAATCGGTCTATGCTGATCGCCACACTGGTCATACAGTTCCCCAACATCATGCCAAGCAGGGGTATCGCATACTGCGGTGAGTACCAGGGATATTCATTAATGATCACTACAAGACTGAATACGATAAGTGTGAATGTCGAGATGAATATTGAGAACGCATTGATTGCATAGCTGCGCCAGCCTTTAATCTTGCGCTGCTGACGCGCCGTTGCCTCCCATACCGCAACAGCAAACATGGTCATGGAAATACCTGCAATCCAGTAAAAATCTACATGCGCAAACAGAAAGTTTAATACATAGCCCACCAAAAAAAGCTGTATCGCTGTGCGCACAGATGCAATCAGCACCTGCTTGCCAAAGCCAAGGTGCAGCCACGCACTGCTTCCCGCAAGCATCAGCACAAGGATGGCAGCTATGGAGAGATCCAATGGAGATAATGCAATGGCGCCCATAGCCTATTCCTCTGTCAGCCTGCCTTGTGTGTCGAGGATAAAATAGCGTTTAGAGATACGCCTTGTCTGTTGCCTGTCATGACTAACCCAGAGGACAGGCGCCGCATGCTCATGGCTGTATTCTGTAATCAACGCTTCCATTAGTTCGACGTTATTCGAATCGAGACTTGCAGTCGGCTCATCAAGCAGGAGTGCTCTGGGCTTATTGCATATCATGCGCACCAGCCCGAGTCGCTGACTTTCGCCCTGTGACAAGCGGCTGACTTGCCAGTGCATCACATCAGACTCAAATCCGGTTTTTTGTAACAGCGTGTTATCGATTGAATGAAAATGCGAACCCACTGTATCAAACCACCACTGACTTGTTGCCGGAAGCAAACCAATAAGACGACGCCAGCGCGTAGCTGGCATTTGACTGCAATTCACATCATCAAGATAGATCTCACCCTGGTGTACATCGAGATCGACGATGGCGCGTAACATCAGCGACTTTCCGGCGCCGGACGGTCCGGACAAGCTGACGCACTGTGATGGTTCGATGGTGAATGAATACGGACCATACTGTTGGTAGCAAAGTCCCTTCACGCGAAGTACTGGCATCAGTTAGTGACTACGAATGAGTTGGAGTATTCAGTAATTCAGCGTAGCGGCTCGAATCTCATATACTTTGTTTAACTGCGTTTATTGCTCATGTGCATGTCTTTAACACTCACATAATGACGCGATGAATACTCAAAATAGTCCAGTTCTTTCTCGGTCAGTTCACGCTTGCGTATGACAGGCTGTCCTACCCAAAGCCAACCACCCTCCAGTTCCTTACCCGGTGGCACCAGACTGCCTGCACCTATCATCGCCTTCTCACCAATGACCGCCTTGTCTAGTATCACAGAGCCGATTCCGATCAGACAAAAATTTCGCAGAGTACACGCATGCAGCACGACGCCATGACCGATTGTAATATCGTCGCCGATAATCAACGGCGATCCACCGGGACTGTATTCGCTATCATGCGTTACATGCAGGATTGAACCGTCCTGAATATTAGTGCGCTCACCAATGATAATTCTGTTTACATCACCCCTGACCACTGTCATTGGCCAGACTGAACTGTCTGCGCCTATCGATACATTACCGATGACCAGCGCCATGTCGTCAACATAGGCCGTTAGGTTAATTGCAGGCTTGAAGTCACCAAGTGTTCGTATAGTCATTGATACACTGTTTATTCCGATGGCATTGTTTTAAGAGCTGTATATATACATAAAGTTGTTACTTCATAGTTACCAGTTCTTCGGCACTGGTGGGATGAATTGCAATGGTATCGTCAAAGTCTTTCTTGGTTGCGCCCATACGAATCGCGACAGCAAATCCCTGCAGCATCTCATCGGCGCCCGGCCCAAGAATGTGGCAGCCGACAATTTTCTCTGCTGCTCCAACCGTTACCAGCTTCATTGCGGTCTGCACCTTGCGCTGTGTGAATGCATGGTACATTGACGTAAAACGTGTTTGATAAATCTTTACGGCCTCGCCATGTTCCATGCGCGCTTCCTCTTCACTCATGCCCACCGAACCAATCGGCGGATGACTGAAAATTACCGTTGCAATATTGCTGTACTCAAACCTTCGGTCTGCCTGATTGTCGAACAGGCGATCCGCCAGCCGGCGTCCTGCGGCAATCGCCACGGGAGTAAGCTGAGCCCGACCGGTCACATCTCCTATTGCATAGAGTCCTTCGACCGCAGTATTCTGAAACTCATCCGTAGCAATGTAACCCTCATCATCTGTATTCAGCCCGCATTTTGGCAGATCCAGCGCCTGCGTATTGGGTTCACGGCCAATCGCCCATATGACCGCATCGACATCCACAGTCTGCTGACCGCCACTGCACTTCAACAGGTATTTACCGTTAGACTGCTTTTCAATTTGCTCTACATTGGTCCGCGAAATCACGTTCACGCCATCTTCCAGCATTTCTTCCATCAAGCCTTCTCTCAGCATGGAATCAAAATTGCGTAGAAACTGCTCATTCCGCAGATACATGTTCACTTCGCAGCCAAGCGCATTCAGCATACCTGTCAGCTCCACCGCGATGTATCCCGCGCCGACAACCGCGACTCTGCCTGGACACGCCTTCAGGTCAAAAAAACCATCTGAAGTAATACCAAATTCTGCTCCAGGCAAATCCGGCGCCACAGGACTGCCACCCGTTGCGATCACGATATGTTTGGCGCTATACCTTTTCCCTTCAACTTCGATAGTATGCGCATCGATGAAGCACGCGACGCCTGTGATTTCATCCACTTTGGAATCCTTGAGATAGGTGTGATACCAGGCATTGATATTGCGAATGTATTCTTCACGCTTTTCGACCAGCGTTCCCCAGTCGAAGCCATTATTCGTGATGTCAAATCCGTAGTCCGGCGCCTCGTGCAGCATATGCGCAAGCGATGCCCCATACCACATGACCTTTTTGGGTACGCAGCCTACATTGACACAGGTCCCGCCCAGGCGTCCCTGTTCAATCACGGCGCACCTGGCGCCGTACCGGGCAGCGCGTTCTGCAACCGAAAGTCCGCCACTTCCCGCACCGATTGCTATCAAATCATACTGACTCGCCATAAAATAAATGTTTGCTCCGATAGATTGAGAGAACAGGATAGCCTCTTGTTCTGATTGCCTGCAAGCAGACGGACAGCAGGAATTGCACTCAGGTATTCAAACATGAACATGGTAATTTGCATTGTATAGCGCTTGAAGCTGACTTTAGATATCCAGTAAATCATGTGGGAACGACTCATACAATATGCCCTGCTGATACGCCTGGACCGGCCAATCGGCATTTTTCTGCTGCTCTGGCCCACCCTGTGGGCATTGTGGATCGCAAGTGAAGGAAGACCTGATCCGCTGATTTTTTTTGTTTTTGTGCTGGGCGTGATTCTTATGCGTTCGGCCGGTTGTGCGATCAATGACTTTGCGGATCGTGAATTAGACCCACATGTTGAGCGGACGCGTAATCGCCCCATCGCCAGCGGCAAAGTCTCACCGCTGGAGGCACTGGGTGTATTTGCAGTACTCAGTCTCGCTGCGCTTGGTCTGGTAGTGCTGATGAATCGTTTGACCGTCTATTTTGCCTTTGCCGGAATAGTACTGGCAGCAACCTATCCTTTCATGAAGCGCTATCACTCGCTGCCCCAGGTACACCTGGGCGCGGCCTTCGGCTGGTCGATACCCATGGCTTTTGTCGCACAGACCGGCAAGCTGCCAACACAGGAGGGATGGCTGTTATTCATCGCCACGATCCTGTGGGCCACGGTTTATGACACGATGTATGGCATGGTAGATCGGAATGACGACATTGAAGTCGGGGTTAAGTCTACGGCCATATTATTCGGTGATTATGACAGACACCTGATTGGCCTTGTTCAGACGTTAATGTTAGTCGCACTGCTACTGGTGGGCGTTCGGCAGGGACTGGGGATTTATTACTATTTAGGCTTGGCTGCGGCAGCGGGGTTTTCACTATATCAGCAATATTTGATTCATGACCGTCTACCTGAAAACTGTCTGCGCGCCTTCAAGAACAACCACTATCTCGGAATGGTCATCTTTGCCGGGATAGTTGCGCATTATCTAATCATCCCCTCAGCATGACTTGCCTGGATCCTGTCTCAAAATAGCAGGCAGGTTCTAGGCGCGGGCACAGCTCCACACCTGTATGCGCAGGACACCTGCCTTTGTAAGTACCTTTGCCAGCTCCCTCATGGTGCTGCCGGTAGTCATCACGTCATCCAGCAGCGCCACATGTGATGCTGCGAAGTCTTTATCGACAGCGAACGCACCCCGAATGTTCTTTTGTCTGGCCTTGGCGGGCAACTCCATTTGCGCAATGGTGTGCCGTATCCTGCTCACCGACCGGTAATCAACACGCAACTTCAAGCTCTGGCTGATATGTTGCGCCAATATTAGTGACTGATTGAAACCGCGTTCACGAATTCGCTTGGCATGCAGCGGCACTGGAATTATGCAGTCTGGCAACTCAATACAGCCTTCCCTAAGAAAATCGGACATCAACTCACCCAGGACACGGCCATAGCTCAACCGGGCATTAAATTTTAGCCCCTGAATCAAGCGATCCACTGGCTCGGAATAATGAAACGGGACGTGGGATTCGTGGAAATCTGGAGGACTGGCCAGGCACTTTCCGCACAACTCTATTCCCGCCGTCGGCAGCGGCAGGGCACATTGACGGCACGCTGCTGCAAGTCTCGGCAACGCAGCCTTGCAATCATCGCATAGATCCAGGTCACTGAAGGCAGATCCCTGACACACCACACAGGTATAGGGATACGCCAACTTTTGTGCGATTTTTAACCAGTTGTAAACCATTACCATGCAATCAAAGTTGACAGCCGATAGTTGATGGATAGACTTGCATGATATGCGAGAGCCTCAATTGTGGCGTCAGGCAACTATTTCCACTCATAACGGAACATTCATATGACCACCCTAGTGACTACCGAGTCCCAGGCAATTCGACACGACTGGACGAGGGATGAGATCCTCAACCTGCTGGGGCTCCCCTTCAATGACTTGCTGTTTCAAGCTCACAGCATACATCGCGGCTTTCATGACCCCAATGCGGTGCAGATCAGCACGCTATTATCAATCAAGACCGGCGCCTGTCCGGAGGATTGCGCCTATTGCCCTCAGAGTGCGCGTTACGATACCGCGATTGAACGCGAGCGCCTGCTGCCGCTGGATGAGGTGATTACAGGCGCCAAAGCGGCAAAGGCCGCCGGGGCTACTCGCTTCTGCATGGGGGCCGCCTGGCGTAACCCTACCGACAGGAACCTAGACAAGGTCATAGACATGATTCACGCCGTCAGCGACGAGGGGCTGGAGACCTGTGTCACGCTGGGCATGCTCAGTGATGCACAGGCACAACGGCTATCCAAGGCGGGTCTGGATTATTACAACCACAATCTGGATACCTCACCGGAATTCTACGGAAATATTATCACCACACGCGATTATCAGGACCGCCTGAACACACTTAAATATGTCCGCGACGCCGGAATTCATGTCTGCAGTGGCGGCATCCTGGGCATGGGAGAGTCGCGATCCGATCGCGCGGGCCTGCTGTTGCAACTGGCGAACCTCCCTGAACACCCGGAATCCGTCCCGGTAAACATGCTCGTACAGGTGGAGGGCACGCCGTTGCATGGAATCGATACGCTGGATCCGCTGGAATTTGTCCGTACGATAGCGACGGCACGCATCATGATGCCGAAATCCATCCTGAGATTATCGGCGGGCCGGGAAACCATGAGCGACGAAATCCAGGCCTGGTGTTATTTTGGCGGCGCCAATTCAATATTTTACGGTGAGAAGTTGTTGACCACACCAAACCCCGGCGCCGAGGCTGACATGGCGCTGTTTGGCAAGCTGGGGCTGCACAGTCTTGAGCCGCAAAAGAAATCCATGCTGAACCAGTCATCCGGCACAGAATCACAGGTGGCTTAGGCTCTCAAACAGCTATAAATAAAATTCGCGAAACGCGAATCATGTCTTTCCAGCTTGCCTCCTGCCGATCGAACCCAGTGCTCCTTCAATATGATATTGCCATATTCAGAACGCCCTGTGCGCACCAAGCACAAGGCGCGCGACTGC
>JBGTHR010000208.1:0-2829 GCA_041746095.1 Gammaproteobacteria bacterium
GGTGAATTCTCTGCTGTCCTTAAGAAGCCGCTCGATGGCGCTCCTGTTTTCCGCCAGGACTGTCTCAATCGCGGGATGAACATGCTGAGGCTCGATACGTGAAAACGCAGGTAGTTCCTGCATTTCCAGCAAGGGATTTGACACACACATAATATTAACCAATTGAAATATATGGATATTATACAAATAACTTGCAAGATAGCTGCAGCGAATAGTTTGTCAATGGGCTATTTCATAGAAACATTGAAGCCACTACGATGCAATCAGATATCTATATTGGTTGCTGCCAAAGCATTACGTTCAATAAATTCCCGGCGGGGCTCAACCTGGTCGCCCATCAGGGTAGTGAATACCTCATCCGCCGCTACAGCATCTTCTATATTGACTTGCATCAAACGGCGAGTCTCAGGGTTCATGGTCGTTTCCCAAAGCTGAACCGGATTCATTTCTCCCAGACCCTTGTAACGCTGAATATTCTGGCCACGCTTGGCCTCTTCCATGAGCCAGTCCATCACCTGCATAAAATTGCTTACGGGCTGCTTGCGCTCACCCCTCTGTATGAATGCATCTTCGCTCAGCAAACCTTCGAGGCGTTCCGCCATCTCTCTCATGAGGTTAAAATCAGCTGAGGCAAAGAACTCATGCCGATAATTATCATCCATGCTTGCGCCATGGACTGACTTGACGATGGTTGTCAGTAAGCCGGATTCAGGGTCATCGTCAATATTAAGGCTGTAGTGAGTCCCAGATGGCTGTTTCGAATTCAACGGTCCCAGAAGGTTTTGCAACCATTCTGTCAGCCTCTTTGGATCTTCTGCTTCTTCCAGCCTCAGCGGTGGGGAAAACAGCATCTGCCGCAACACTTCTCGATCGTGCCGCTTAGACAGACGGTTGATCGCCGCCATGACGCCGGTAAATCTGCCTGATAATTCTTCCAACGCGGCGCCGGATATTGGTGGGGCATCCTTATTGACGAACAGCTGGGCATTGTCCAAAGCCTGTTGCAGGAGATATGACGTGAGCTCTATATCATCCTTAACATATTGTTCCTGTTTACCTTTCTTGACCTTGTACAACGGTGGCTGGGCGATATAGATATATCCGCGCATCAGCAGCTCTTGCATCTGCCGATAGAAGAACGTCAATAAAAGTGTGCGTATATGAGACCCGTCCACATCGGCATCTGTCATGATGATTATGCGGTGATAGCGTAATTTATCCGGATTGAATTCCTCTCTTCCGATACCGCAGCCCAGCGCAGTGATTAGCGTGCCCACTTCAGCAGACGAAATCATCTTGTCAAAGCGCGCCTTTTCCACATTCAATATCTTGCCCTTGAGTGGCAGTATGGCTTGAGTCCTCCGATCCCGTCCCTGCTTTGCCGACCCGCCTGCGGAATCACCCTCAACGAGAAACAATTCCGACTTTGCTGGGTCCCTTTCCTGGCAATCCGCCAACTTTCCAGGCAGTCCTGCAATGTCCAGCGCTCCCTTGCGGCGGGTCATCTCCCTGGCCTTGCGGGCCGCCTCCCTGGCCCGCGCCGCATCCACTATCTTGCCGATGATCGCCTTGGCCTCAGAGGGATTTTCTATAAAGAAATCATATAGATACTCGTTCATAGCAGACTCAACGACACCCTTGACTTCTGATGAAATAAGTTTGTCCTTGGTCTGTGATGAGAATTTCGGGTCGGGTATTTTGACCGACAATACCGCCGTCAAACCTTCACGGGCATCATCACCCGTCATGTTGATCTTGTACTTTTTAGTGAGACCTTCTTTTTCTATGTATTGATTCAGCGTGCGGGTCAGGGCCGAACGAAAACCGGCCAGATGGGTGCCGCCATCGCGTTGCGGGATATTATTGGTAAAGCAAAAGACGTTTTCCTGATAGGAATCATTCCATTGCATGGCCAGTTCGATACCCATACCGTCTTTTTGGGTATCTAAGTAAAAAACGGCTTCGTGTAATGGCGTTTTGTTACGATTGAGGTGTTTAACAAAGGCGCGGATGCCTCCCTGGTATTCAAATGTATCCGATTTCTCGGTCCGTTCATCCGAGAGCGTGATTTTCACACCGGAGTTAAGGAACGACAACTCACGTAGTCGCTTAGCCAGGATGTCGTAGTGATATTCAGTATCAGTGAATGTTGCTCTGCTGGGCTTAAACCGTATGGTTGTGCCGGTTTTATCGCTCTCACCTACTACCTTCATGGGATATTGCGGTTCTCCATGGCGGTATTCCTGTTCATGAATCTGGCCATTGCGTCGCACAGTTACCTTCAGTGTCTCGGACAGGGCATTAACCACCGACACACCCACACCATGTAAGCCCCCTGAAACCTTGTACGAATTATCATCAAATTTGCCGCCTGCATGCAGCACAGTCATGATGACTTCGACTGCAGAGCGGCCTTCTTCTTCGTGAATATCTACCGGTATCCCACGACCGTTATCTGTCACCGTGACGGATCCATCGCTGTGAATTACAACATTGATATCGCTGCAATGCCCAGCCAGCGCCTCATCGATGGAATTATCGACGACCTCAAATACCATGTGATGCAAACCGGTGCCATCGTCGGTATCGCCGATGTACATACCGGGCCTAGTACGCACCGCTTCAAGTCCTTTAAGTACTCGAATATTTTTAGAATCGTAATCCATAGCTGTCTGTCAGAGGCAAAGGCCTATTGTAACATTTCCTGAACATCTCCATGTTCCACGTGAAACACTCGTGTCGTGTGCCATGCTGACAGGTTAAGTGCGCCAGGATCAAGTGTTGTTATAAATACTTGCATACCGCTGTCTGCCATCTCGTTCAACAACA
>JBGTHR010000209.1:0-7031 GCA_041746095.1 Gammaproteobacteria bacterium
GAATATTGTTATCTTTGATATGTTTTTGAAAGTTCTGCGATGTCAGGTTTGTGGATTTGCCACTGAACAGTGCATGGTGACATTTGCCACAGCGGGGTTTATCGTTGAGTCGAGTAGCAGGAATACGGTTTGCGGCGTTACACTGTGGGCAGACAATATGCATGAATTCATCCATCGTTTCTTCCCTAATAATTCCCAATAATAAATCAGCATAAACAGTGCGCTTGCACGCATTCAATCTGTTTACTGCCGTTCGTACCGGTACAATCTGGCGCGCAACCGCTCCAGTTCTTCGAGCAGGTCCAGCGCCAGGGCTGCCCCGGCATTGTTGACGCCCAGATCCCGCTTCAATCGCTGGCTGCAGCGAATTCGCTGTACATAGATCCCGCGAAAGCGCCATTGTTCCGGTTGACTGCCCAATGGCTCAACGACGCCGAACTCGATCAGTTCGTTTAGCTGATCAGTCGACATTTGGCAGACCTGACATATTTCAGTCAGCGTCAACTCGACGTCCTCTTCCAGTACATCGCCTGACATATGTTTTAGCTGTGATTCTGACATATCAGATTAAACTCCCAGGTGCGTACGTGGGTTAAATGGCAATGCCTTGGCAAATTCCCGGTAGGCGGATTGGGCGCTCTCGTTGATCGCGGGCGGCAGGGCGATCTGCAGAACAACGTATAAGTCGCCGGGCTGCTTCGCTGGAATGCCGCGTCCTTTTAAGCGGAACTTGCGTCCAGCCGTTGAATGGGGTAGTACTTTAAGGTCAACAGCGCCTATAGGAGTCGGCGCCTTGACGGTCGCGCCTAGCGCTGCCTCCCATGGTGCTACGGGCAGGTTCAGATACACGTCCTTACCCTCAATGTTATAGAGAGTATGAGGATTGAATTCAATCTCCATGTACAGATCGCCTGGTTCACCCTTGCCGATACCGGTTCCTCCCTGTTTTGACAGACGAATATGCTGTCCCTGGCGCACCCCTTTGGGAATGCGCACATTGAGTGTGCGCTGCTTGAGCTGAGGTCGGCCATCCGGCCCTGCCTCGGCGTGTTTTAGAGTGAGTGTTCGAGTGGCGCCTGTGTATGCGTCCTCCAGATCGATCAGTACCTTGACATAGGAATCTTCACCACGCACATGAAATTCTGGATGCGCACGTTCGCCAGAGCCGTGTGTAAAACCACCGTGACCAAACAGGCTTTCGAAAAAGTCACTGAACTGTTGCGCGTTAACACCGTCAGTCCCACCACCATGGAATTCAAAGTTCTGATCCCAGTTTGGTGGCGGACGAAATTCCTGGCCGGACTTCATGTCATTGCCTAGCTGATCATAGGCAGCGCGTTTCTCTGGATCCTTGAGCACCTCATAGGCTTCGCCCATCTCCTTGAAACGCGCCTCCGCGTCGGGTTCTTTGCTAACATCGGGATGATACCTGCGAGCCAGCTTTCGATAGGCGCGCTTGATTTCATCCTGAGAGGCGTCGCGTTTGACACCCATGATTTCGTAATAATCCTTGTATTCCATTATGTCTCGAGGATGACTGATACCGCGGTAAAAAAACTCTGTAAGCGTCTCGTGAATATACGAAGTATAAAATACGCGACAATGAATTTACATGTTCGTTGAAAATACACAACCGCGTGACAGAATACTGTGAGCACGCCGATGCAGATCAGCGCGATTACCGAAACTATAGAGAACGCCGATTGCCACATGCGTGGTTCCTTGTTTTGAATTAGCGAACTTATAAATCGCGGATATATTTGATGTTGGTCTTGAATGCTTCCCAGACCTCGCCCATTCGACCACTTAGCGCCATCTTGGCCTGTGATTCGATATAGCGTGACATCACGCCGACTGAGGTATGCGGGGGCAGAGTTGGCACATGTGGATTTGTGAATACGTTGATCAGTGCCGGGCCATCATGCATCAATGCCTCTTTGAGTGCGTTCTCAAGTTTGGCGGGATCGGTGACGGTATAGCCGCGAATGCCGCAGGCTTCAGCGACACCGGCAAAGTCCGGATTGACCATCTTGGTCTGCCAGTCAGGGATTCCCGCGACCTGCATTTCCAGTTCGACCATGCCGAGGGTGCGGTTGTTGAACACGATCAGTTTTACCGGCAGCTGGTATTGAGCGATGGTCATCAGATCACCCATGAGCATTGAGATGCCGCCGTCGCCACAGAACGCGATAACCTGCCGCTCAGGCGAGTGCAGGGCGGCGCCAATAGATTGCGGCATGGCATTTGCCATCGAACCGTGCGAAAAACTGCCCATCAATGTACGTTTGCCGGTGCTGCGCAAATAACGTGCGGCCCATACTGTATTCATACCGGTATCGGCGGTAAAAATGGCATCGTCATCGGCGAGGCGGTCGATCATGGCTGCGAGGAATTCAGGCTTGATCAGGTTTTCCTCGCCGGGATCTTCAGCATGCGCCTTATGATCGCCCTGAATATCGTCGTAGTCGGACAGACAGGCGTTGAGAAAATCGTCATTGGTTTTGGGTTTGATCAAGGGCAGCAATGCCTGGAGAGTCGGCCCAATATCACCACATAGACCAGTATGCAGGGCAACCCGCCGGCCCAGCCGTTCAGGTCTGGTGTCGATTTGTACAATCTTTACCGAGCTGTCGAGAAACTCCTTCCAGGGAAAATCACTGCCGAGCATCAGCAACAGCTTTCCTCCCGTAATGGCGCGTGCACCGGCCTTACTGCCGAGGAGTCCGGTCAGTCCCACTGCATGGGGATTAGCGTGTTCCAGAATCATCTTGGCTTTAAGAGTGTATGCAACAGGGGCTTTAATCAGGCTGGCCAGTTCCAAAACCTCGCTTCGAGCATCGGTACAGCCGATACCGCCGTAAATACCGATGTCTTCAGTTTCGTTGATCAGATCGGCCAGCTTCTGTATCTCTGCATCACAGGGTCGTGTCACCGGTTGCACACGGTAAAGATTCGCGCACAGGGCATCGTCATCAGCATCCTGTGTCATCAGATCGCCAGGGATAGCACATACGCCTACGCCTTTACGACTCCACGCATGTTGTAGAGCCTGTTGCAGCATACGCGGTAGTTGTTTGGGTGTTAGCGCCACTTCGTTGTAATAACTACAGCCGTCAAACATGCGCAGATCGGTGGATTGAAAACTCTCGGTGCCGAAGTCTTCCGAGGTAATGGTAGAAGGTATGGCCAGTAGTGGCGCCCCCCAGCGATGGGCATCGTAGAGTCCGTTAATCAGATGAACATGGCCAGGCCCTGAACTGCCGGCACAGCAGGCCAGTCCACCCAACACTCCTTCGGCCATTGCGGCATAGGCGCCAGCTTCTTCATGCCGAACATGAATCCAGTCGATGGAGCCATCGCGTCGCAGTGCATCGTTAAAGAAATTGAGGCTGTCGCCGGTGACGCCATAAATGCGTTGAATACCGGCGGCTTTTAGCATTTCGACCATCTGTTCGGCGGTGGTATGGCTCATTCGGTTATCCTAAATCAATTGAGTGAGAATATTTTGGTGTCACTTTATGTAGAGCGCTAAGTATAAAAACATTCACCATTGCCTATAATGAAATATTCGTGCCAACTAGATTATCACAGGGCAATGATCCGGTTGCTTGCGTCGTCTGTGGCTGCATGACTGGATGGTTGGAATTTCAATGATCTGGCTTAGCTTGATTTCAAGAGTCCTCCGCTGCGTACATGGTGACACATTATCGCTGCCCGCCATCGAATGATCTATTAATATTCAGGCATTAACGATGATTCATTGTGGAGTATCATTCGCATCGATATTCCCTGAACTGCTCTCGGATCTGCTTGCCATCAGAGGAAAAGCCTTGTGACTGAACCCACGATTACTTGCCCCAAATGCAAGACTGAAATCAAACTCACCGAATCACTTGCGGCGCCACTCATAGAGTCCACGCGCAGGCAGTTCGAGGAGCAACTGGCGCAAAAAGACAGCGAAATAACCCAGCGTGAACAGACCATGCGTGACAAGGAAAAGCTGCTTGCAGAAGACAAGCGCCAATTCGAGGATCAGGTAGCCGATCAGGTTGCGGCGCAGCTAAAAGCGGATCGTGCACGCATTACTATAGAAGAATCAAGGAAAGCCAAACTTGCCAGCGCCGCCGAGCTGGAGAGCAAGTCGCGCGAGCTTACCGATCTGCAGGAAATGTTTAAAGCCCACGATGCCAAACTTGCCGAAGCACAGAAAGTACAGGCCGACCTGATCAAGAAGCAACGTGAGCTGGATGATGCGAAGCGTGAACTGGAGCTCACCATTGAAAAGCGTGTGCAGGAAGGGCTGGACACGACTCGCCAACAAGCAAAAAAAGAAGCTGAGGATGAACAAAAGCTCAAGGTGATGGAGAAAGAACAGACCATCTCTGCAATGCAGAAACAGATTGAGGATCTCAAGCGTCGAGCCGAACAGGGATCACAACAATTGCAGGGCGAAGTGCAGGAACTTGAGCTTGAAAGTTTGTTACGCAGCAAATTTCCGTTTGATTCTATCGTACCTGTGCCCAAAGGTGAATTTGGTGGTGATGTGCTGCATCGCGTTGTCGGTGCAGGCGGACAGTCTGGCGGCACGATTTTGTGGGAGTTCAAGCGCACCAAGAACTGGAGTGATGCCTGGTTAGTAAAGCTTCGTGATGATCAGCGTACTGCAAAAGCGGAGATCGCCATCATTGTGAGTCAGGTATTACCTAAAGGTGTGGAAACGTTTGAAATGGTCGATAACATCTGGGTGACTCATCCACGCGCGGCATTGCCAGTGGCAGTAATATTGCGCCAGTCATTGCTGGATATTTCCATAGCACGACAGGCCTCAGAGGGCCAGCAAACCAAGACCGAAATGATCTACCAGTACCTCACCGGACCACGTTTTCGTCATCGGGTCGAGGCTATTGTTGAAGCCTTTACCACCATGCAGGAAGACCTCGACAAAGAGCGCAAGGTCATTATGAAGCAATGGGCCAAGCGCGAGTCACAAATTGAGCGCGTCATGGGAGCGACGGTAGGAATGTATGGTGACCTGCAAGGGATTGCAGGCAAGTCGTTGCAGGAGATTGAGGGTCTTGACTTGAAGGCACTGAGTTTTGAGGATGAGATGACGTCTAATTGATCAAATTGTTGAGAGCACTGTATTCGGAAAGACGTTAATTCAGTTCAGCAATGGGAAAGCAAATGCTAGGAAGAATCGCAGAAATTCAAGGTGTAGGGCTACTGCATCAAACAAACGGCAAGCCCCATACGTGCCAGAAAGCCACGCTTATATATGCTGATAACGGTCGCGGGAAATCCACTTTGGCAACTATCTTTAGATCAGTAGCGACAAGCAACGCCGGGCTAATTACTGCGTGCAAAACTATCGATGGCACTCTGCCGCCGAAAGTCACCCTCCAGTTCGGAAGTGGCCACAAGGTTTCATTCGATAACGGTGCGTGGTCTGAACAGCGCCCTGAGCTTCTGGTGTTCGATGCCGATTTCATCGGACGCAACGTGCATTCCGGCGGTGCCGTTAATACTGACCATCGCAAGAATCTACTGGAATTCGCACTGGGCGAAGCCGCAGTCACGGCTCGCACGGCAGTAGAGGCCGCCACAAACAAGTTCAAGGAAGCATCCGATAAAGTGAGGGGCTTGGAGGGCCAGCTTTCTGGCCATCATATGGGCTTGACTCTCGCTCAATTGAGCGCCTGCAGCAGATTCCCGATATTGATGCCAAAGTTATTGACCTGCAAAGCCGACTTACTGCGGCTAACAATATTGCGGTGATCCAAGCGAAGCCGGTACCGAAGATAGTCGTTGAACCGTCGTTCGATATTGACTCTTTATTTTCTAGCCTTGGTTTGTCTTTGCAGGACGTTCACGCTGAGGCCGAGCAGACCGTCAAGCAGCATATTGTCAAGTTGGGAGGGAAAGACGCAGAAGGATGGCTAAGTCAGGGCCGGCAGTTCAACAACGGGGATGCTTGCCCGTTTTGTGATCAGGACATATCGAAAAATGATCTAGTCCGGGCGTATCAGACCCACTTTAACCTAGCCTATGCAGAACTGAAAGCGAAGGTTGGCGCGCTTCAGAACGCGGTCACAGTCGGAACTGCCGCAAATATCGTCGATTCCATAGCTCAGGCGGTTGGCGTATCTGTTGCACATTCTGCAGGGTGGACGGAGCACATAGAGACAAAGCCAATCGCGTTTGATCTGAATACTGCTCGCGCCGCATTGGCAGCGTTTCGTGAGTTCGTCACCGATCTTGCCCGACGCAAGGGCGCTGAACCCGCAGAGCCACTGGGAAGTGCAGAGGACAAAGCCACGGCTGTCACTCTATGGGAACAGGTACTGATTCCAGTACGCTCCGCTAATTCTGCAATCAAGGCGGCGGAAGGGCTCATCAGCGAGTACAAAGCCAAGCTCAGAGGTGATAGCGTTCAGGTTTTACAGCAACAAATTCAACATTTACAGGCGACCAAACGTCGCTATGATCCCAAGGTTGTTGAGTTACTGGGACAGGTTGTCGCTGCACGTAAAGTCGTCGAAGCTGAAGACAAAGCAAAAAAAGCTGCGCGCGATACGCTAGATGGGTTGATGACGACCACCTTGAATAAATATCAGTTGGCGATCAATGCGCTCTTAAAGAATTTTGGTGCATCTTTCAGCATCAAGGGCATGAGTGCTAATTTCAGGGGGAACGCTCCCCGGAGCGAGTACGGCTTATTGCTTCGTGGGAAGGACGTAGCCCTCGAAGGCGGCCCACCATCGTTTGCTACCGCATTGAGCGACGGCGACAAGCGGACCTTGGCGTTCGCGTTTTTCGTGGCCAGCACTTTGGAAGATCCAAAGCTCGCAAGTCGGACGGTGGTTGTTGACGATCCGATGTGCAGCCTGGACCTGAATCGCAGGCACCACACGCGAATGGTACTGAAAAAGATTCACTCGAAGGCGGCACAACTCGTCGTACTTGCGCACGACGCCTATTTTCTACGCGACCTACGCGATGCTCTCCGGAAAGAGGACAAATCGACCGCGATA
>JBGTHR010000210.1:0-4319 GCA_041746095.1 Gammaproteobacteria bacterium
ACAAAGTGGTACATTAACCGGTATACGTGGTGTGTATTTCTCTGTAACTCCATAAGTTGGATACCCCACAATGGCTAATGCCATTGTTAGCTATCCAGCTCGGGGGCAAGCCCCCGAGATTTTCGCTTTGCGGTTAAACTAAAAAATATTAGGATAAAAATTAGCGTGTATTATTAGTTGAGCACACATTGAAAGTGGCCGAAGGTAGTAATAGGCGGATGGGCCAACAACTTGAACTGACGAATCGTTAAATACTGAACCACAGTCGCTCCTCGCACAGCCTGTCTCGTTTAAATTATTGCACTAGAGAGCTGAAGACAGCCCAGCAAGGACTGGGTCTTATCAGTGGCCATAATCGAGTTGTCCAATTGGGCAGAGCAGCCGCTATCTATTGCAGACTGTGTGAGGAGTTTGTTAGAGCTACGCTAGTCAAACATTGACTAATGAATGGTTTTCAATTACCAAACATCAAATTAATGTTCCGAAATGTCTGGAGGTTTCTGTATTTGAGCGATCCTAATTAATTGATAAACTTGGGAAACTTCATATAACGTCATTTAATATTGATTGCAAATCAATTCTATCGCTATTAGGCTATTTAAGGCGTATTGAACCATGTCAGCCTGATGACTGCCAAAATTATATATAGTGTCGAATTTAACTGGCAGGCATCCAGCTAAAACCGTATTTAACCCCATTCGAATGCGATATTATTCGATGTCCAGGAATCATTGCGGACGGGATTGTTCTATTCCGAGTTTTTTCAGGTTTTCTTTGGTTTTTCTAATGGTTAGTGGATGATGATTTGATATACTTATAAGTGTGTTGTATTGATTTTTTCAAGAGATATTTGTACTTATGAATATGTATGCGAGGTAAGCTACTGTGATCATGACCAATTTAGGCTTCAGAAATGCTCAGTGAACCGACTGGCGGACGCGCTGCAGTCGAGCGCGCACTTACTCAGAGCAGTGAACTCAAGGGTGCGCTGCTCCCTGTCTTGCACAGTATCCAGGAGGAGATAGGCTATATTCCGAAGGATGCGGTCGGCGAGATTGCCGAGGGTCTGAACTTATCTCGGGCTGAAGTTCATGGCGTGATCACTTTTTATCATCATTTTCGCACTACTGCGCCCGGCAAACATGTCATACAGGTCTGCCGCGCCGAGGCCTGTCAGTCCATGGGCAGTGTACCTCTGGAAGCCCATATCAAAAAACGTCTGGGTATTGATTATCATGGCACTACTGATGACTCCGCCTACAGTCTGGAACCGGTGTATTGTCTTGGCAATTGCGCCTGTTCACCTTCTGTTATGGTAGGCAACGATATTCATGGCCGAGTCACACCAGAACGATTTGACGAACTCTTGCAGGAACTTAATGCCGAGGAGTCGATAGCATGACTACCCGTGTTTATATTCCGCGTGATTTTACTGCCCAGGCGCTGGGTGTAGAGAAAGTCGTCAAGGCGGTAGAACGTGAGGCTGCGTCTCGAAAGGCAGACATACAGATAGTTCGCAATGGTTCTCGCGGGCTTTACTGGCTTGAGCCCATGATTGAGGTTGAGCGTGACGGCCAGCGCCTTGCTTATGGCCCGGTTACCCCGAATCAGGTTTCGAGTCTATTTGATGCTGATTTTCTGAGCGGTGCTGAGCATGCGCTTTTTCTCGGGCCCACCGAAGAAATCGCCTATCTAAAGAATCAGGAGCGTCTTACGTATGCCCGAATCGGCATTACCGATCCGCTGTCCATCGAGGACTATGAGGCCCATGATGGTTATCGGGGTTTGCGTAACGCGCTACAAATGAAGACTGAGGATATCGTCGCTGAAGTTACAGAGTCAGGTCTGCGTGGCCGTGGTGGAGCGGCGTTCCCGACAGGTATTAAATGGAAGACAGTACACGATGCGCCTGCGGAGCAGAAATACATCGTGTGTAATGCCGACGAGGGTGATTCCGGCACCTTTTCCGACCGTATGGTCATGGAAGGAGATCCTCTTGTCCTGATTGAAGGCATGACCATTGCGGGAATAGCAGTGGGTGCGACCAGTGGTTATATTTATCTGCGTTCGGAATATCCATTAAGCGCTCAAGTTCTGCGCCAGGCAACCGCCAATGCCTATGCTGCAGGCTATTTGGGCGACAATGTCCTCAACAGCGGCAAGCGCTTTGATCTGGAAGTCCGCATCGGCGCTGGCGCCTATATATGCGGTGAAGAGACATCACTTCTGGAGAGTCTTGAGGGTAGGCGCGGGCAGATACGTTTCAAGCCGCCGTTGCCTGCTATTGAAGGACTGTTTGGCAAGCCGACTGTAATCAATAACGTCATCTCGCTCGCAACCGTGCCGATCATACTCGACAAGGGCGGGGCGTTTTACAAAGATTATGGTATGGGCCGTTCGCGTGGCACACTACCGATCCAGCTTGCCGGCAACATCAAACACGGTGGTCTGGTCGAGAAGGCCTTTGGCGTCAGTTTGCGCGAGCTGTTGTATGACTACGGTGGTGGTACTGCGAGTGGTCGGCCGATCAAGGCTGTACAGGTTGGTGGGCCGCTTGGCGCGTACATTCCAGAGGCCAATTTTGATACGCCATTCGATTACGAAAAGTTTGTCGAGATCGGCGCAATGCTGGGTCACGGGGGTATTGTGGTGTTCGATGATACCACCGATATGGCGCAACTTGCCCGTTATGCGATGGAATTCTGCGCCATTGAATCCTGTGGTAAATGCACACCCTGTCGTATCGGTTCAACGCGCGGCGTTGAAGTTATCGACCGCATCGTGAATGGTATTGATCGCGATAAAAACTTTGCGCTGCTTAAGGATCTGTGCGATACCATGGAGAATGCATCTTTGTGCGCACTGGGTGGCCTGACGCCATTGCCAGTGATGAGCGCAGTAAAATATTTTTCTGAAGATTTTATGGCAGATCGAGCCGCTGCCGCCTGATAAATCACCAAGGAGTGCCGAACAATGCAATCTATAACTGATACGGATCTAGGAACACCCGCTGTCAAAAGCGACAAGCAGGTCACGATACATATCGATGGTGTCGAGTTGAAAGTATCCGAAGGCATCTCAGTCATGCGGGCTGCCGCTATTGCAGGTATCTCAGTCCCCAAGCTGTGTGCAACAGACACTCTTGAGGCCTTTGGTTCCTGCCGATTATGCCTGGTGCAGATTGAAGGTATGCGCGGCTACCCGGCCTCATGTACCACGAATGTAAAAGATGGTATGCGTGTCACTACGCAGAACGATCGCCTCGGCAAACTGCGCCGTGAGGTGATGGAATTGTATATCTCCGATCATCCTCTGGACTGCCTGACCTGTTCGGCCAACGGCCACTGCGAACTCCAGGATATGGCCGGCGCCGTTGGTTTGCGTGATGTCCGTTATGGTTATGAAGGCAAAAACCATCTCGACGCTAAGAAAGATGAAAGCAATCCCTATTTTACCTTTGAACCCAGTAAATGCATTGTATGTTCACGCTGTGTGCGGGCGTGCGAAGAGGTTCAGGGCACCTTCGCGCTGACCATTGATGGCCGCGGTTTTGACTCCAAGGTTGCCGCCTCTCAGAATGAAAGTTTTATGGACTCGGAGTGTGTTTCCTGCGGCGCCTGCATACAGGCCTGTCCGACCGCAACGTTGAGTGAAAAGTCACTGATCAATATGGGTCAGGCTGAACACAGTGTTATCACTACGTGTGCCTATTGCGGTGTGGGCTGTTCCTTCAAGGCCGAAATGAAGGGCGAACAGGTCATGCGTATGGTGCCAGATAAAAATGGTAAGGCCAATCATGGCCACTCGTGTGTCAAGGGCAGGTTTGCATTTGGCTATGCGACCCATCCTGACCGTATCGAGACGCCCATGATTCGCAAATCGATCAGTGATCCCTGGCAGGAAGTCAGCTGGGATGAGGCCATCAATTATGCCGCCAGCGAACTCAAGCGCATTCAGCAGAAATATGGCCCCGATTCGGTTGGTGGAATCACTTCGTCTCGTTGCACCAACGAAGAGACCGATCTGGTGCACAAGCTGGTGCGTGCGGCCTTTCAGAATAACAATGTTGATACCTGCGCGCGGGTCTGTCACTCACCAACGGGTTATGGACTTAAGCAGACTTTAGGAGAGTCCGCAGGAACTCAGGATTTTGATTCGGTAGAAAAATCCGATGTCATCCTGATTATCGGCGCGAATCCAACCGACGGTCATCCTGTATTTGCCTCGCAGATGAAACGCCGCTTGCGCGAAGGTGCCAAGCTGATCATTGCCGATCCACGCAACATCGCCCTGGTGAGGACACCTCACATTCAGTCCGA
>JBGTHR010000211.1:0-3471 GCA_041746095.1 Gammaproteobacteria bacterium
GTATAGGTATTGCAGCGTATCGCGTATTTATCGTACAGGGTCTGTTGAGCCGCGCGCGCAGTGGCATCGCTGGTGGCCACAATGGCACACACGTCACAACCATTCTGGGCGAATGTTCGGGCTATATACTCCCCGGCGCCCTGGTGATGTGTGCGAGCGCCCACCACAGCTACCCGCAGTCTGTTATTGCTCATATTTCAATCCTGCTAGCATATAAGTGTTGTGCGTGTTATCCGCAATGAAAAATCGCATACAGAAATTGGTTTCCAGGAAACACGACAATCCTGTCGCGAACGCGCATTCCGCAAAGCTCCAATCCATACGTGTGCCAGCCGATATTCGTGTGCTGGAACCTTTGGGTGAGGGCAGGCGTTCATGGGTATATCGCGCTGATTTTCGTGGCCGGAATGCGGTGATCAAGGTGTATCGGCCTTATTTTATAGAGAAATACCGCAAACGCTATGCGGTCGATATTGCCCGGTTCGAGTTTGATCGTAATCTGGCCTTTCGCAATCTGCATGCCATGCGTCAACATACCGTACAACCGTTGATGGTGCTTAACGCTGAAGAGGGTTATACGACAGCGTTCGTACAGGAGTATATAGAAGGGATTCCCCTGCTGGATATGATCGCACAACTGGGACGGTTGCCGAAGGAAACCCTGCGTCTAGGCCGATTAATCGTCGATACGGCCACTCAGGCCGGTCTTCACGATCTTGATGTCAGCGCCGGAAACATTAAAGTGGTCAAGCGAAACAATGACTGGGTGCCGGTAATATACGATTTTAATATGATGCCTCAACACCTGTATGCGCCCAACCCATTTATGGCGTTGGGTTTTCTGTTGGGCATACGCAGCAAGTCACATCGCGATTATCGGAGTTTGCGTGAGTGGCAAAAAAGTGGTGAGCTGGCAGCGCGAAAAAAAAGTCACCTGCAACGGTAACGGACACAAAATCACATTGCCTGACCCAGTATTCCTAACACTGATCTGCTGACATATCTCATGCATCGACTACATCGTTATTTTCCGTGATCATGCGGCTCGCAATATCAAGGCTGCCTTCTACATACATACCTAATACCATAGCCATGAAAAACATAATAACAGTGGTATTGCCCGACATTAAAGCTGTAATGGCGGGCCCAGGACAAAGTCCAACCAGTCCCCAACCGATGCCAAACAAAAGCGCACCTAATATCAAGGGCCGATCGATGTCGGTACGTGTAGGCACATGAAATTTAGTGTCTAAAACGGGTTTGGATTTCTTCAACACGAGTGGATGCAATATCAGGTAGACTGAGACCGAGCTAATCATTACCAATCCCAGGCTCGGATCCCAGTTGCCGGCGACATCCAGAAAGCCGATCACTTTTTGCGGCAGCATCATTCCAGAGATTCCAAGCCCCAGGGCGAATATCAACCCTGCAATATAAACGACGAAATAGCTAAGCATATTAGAATCCGCCTTGTACATGACGCACAATATACGTTGTGGCCATGGCAGTTAAGAAGAAAACCGAGCTTGCGACGATGCCACGAGGCGCCAGGCGCCCGACTCCACATACGCCGTGACCACTGGTGCAACCGTTGCCAACTCGAGTCCCGATGCCCACCAGGATACCGCCTAACAGAACGGCGGCATTTGACACGTCAATTTCGATTGCCATCGCTTGCGGGTACATTAAACGGATGAGTAATGCTCCGGAAAGCAATCCGGCAACAAATACCAGACGCCACAGCGTGTCGTTGGACTTGGGTGTAAGTACTCCGGCAATAATTCCGCTCATACCGGCAATGCGGCCATTGAAAAATAACAGCATGATCGCCGCAAGGCCGATTAATGCGCCGCCAACGGATGACAGGACGGGGGTGAAGTTTTCCATTAATTCTCCTGACTAATTGTTGAATTTGCCGACGAACGAATATTAATTTGGCGGCAAGTGGCCGACTGAATTTGAGTGAGCTACTCAGGCTATAGTATTCCCTGCAAGCGACCCAATAAAAAACTCACCACGTCTGCATTGGTAAAATATCCAGGTTAGCTGGCGTATGATTTTTCTTCAATAATATCAGATCCGGACTGTCTGTTGATCTGTCGCTTGAGGGCTGAACGCTCATCATTAGTGATATAAACAGTGCGGGCCAGTCGTATGAACTCATCGTCAAATTCAGCAGACTTTTCCTTCAGCCGAATTCGGTCTTCAATTTCCCATAGAGCCTGATTCACCTGCTTGAGTTGAGCCCGAATTTTCAGCACAAACGCATTGTTTGCCAGGTAGGAATTGCCGATTTCCTCAAGTAAACGCAGCTCATGGATGATATTGGCAAGCTTCTCCGTGTCGCGAATCTGTTCTGCCTTGATCTCAAGGATAGTGATTTTATCGATCAGTTCGCCGAGTGATACCGGCACCAGTATGGGCGGCATGTGAATACAATTATTTAGTAGTATGTGGGATTGATATCATGACAGACTTGTCAGTGCTGCGATGCATAATTGCATCGATCTTGCTAATAACATCGTGCGGTTGTATGAGTGACATAGCGCCTTTTTGCTCTATTTTTGTGCCCCATTTGAGTTGATTGGCTCGTTTGTGCCGAAATTCAAGGGCCGCCTCCTGATATTTGTCTACACACCATTCACGGCTCAAATATGGGCCAGAACGTTGCACATTGGTGGCGGCATACAAACCGATAATTTGCGTACCTGTGCAGGTGCCGATATGGGCCGGACCGGAATCCGGGCTTACGAGTATATCAGCTCGCGTCAAGAGCGCGGCAAGGCGCTGCAGGCTGTCCCTGCCGATAAGATTTTTCGCCTGATTTTTCATCCTCGCCGTGATTATTCGACCATATTCCTGTTCTAACCGTGACGGACCGCCACATAGCACAATGCCCATTCCATATTGTTCGATGGCATAGTCCGCCACGGTTGCATAATGTTCTGCCGGCCAGTTTCGCTCGGCATGGCTGGAGCAGGGGCTGATGACCATGATGGGTCTGTCCGCGGGTAAATTCCGTTCGGCAAATTCGTGGGCCTCATCAGGTATCGGCAGACTCCAGTCCAGCTCGCGCTGTTGTATTCCAATCGCCTTGAGAAATTCAAAAAAGCCATCCACAACATGCTGGTTGCGGACTTCGGCAATACGCCGATTAATAAACAGGCCGTGCAAGTCCCTGGATCTACTGCGATCAAATCCTAGTCGTAACGGACTCTTCACCAGTGCGCTTAACAGATTAGCGCGCAGTGAGACCTGCATGTGCAGCAACACATCAAATTCCCGCCCGGCGAGTTGTCGTCTTAACTCGATGAAAGACCACCAACCTGGCCTTTTATTGACGGGAATTAATTCTACGCCTGGCAGACCATGGACCAGTTTGGCCTCGGTATTGCCGATTACCCAGGTTATTTTCGTGGCCGGCCAGAAACGTCTCAATGTGTGTATGATTGGCAGCACATGGGTAACATC
>JBGTHR010000212.1:0-6255 GCA_041746095.1 Gammaproteobacteria bacterium
GCGATGAGGTGATTTCCATACGTACATTTTATCATCATTAGTGTTAACAGGCCCTAGTAAAAAAATCATTATATAATTTAAAATAATCAATTATTACGTACTGTATTATAAGGTAAATTATTAATAGCGTATTGAGGCCCATTAGAGCTTGAGAGATGCAGCGTGCCAATTGTTGCCTGTTCTATTTTTATCACCGCCAGCGCATCCACACCACCAATGGGATTGTGTTGAGCATCCACAATAGCTCCACTAGGCTGGCCGGGAATATCCAGGTTTGTGTAAACCTCCGCCCCTGGAAGAGGCAGGGTCAGTGTCTGTATGTCTGAATGTAGCAAATACATACGTCGCTTTAACGTCCCCAGATAATGCATACGGGCGATGATTTCCTGGCCAGGATAACAGCCTTTCTTGAAATTGACGCCGCCCACCAGTTCCAGGTTGGCCATCTGTGGGACGAAGGCCTCGCTGTTTTGAGTAAATACAGTAGGCAGTCCGGCCTGTATGTCTAACCATGACCAATGTGCTGTGCTGACTGCCGTTGCGGATTGTTCGAGCTGGTTCCAGAGTGACTTTATTTTTTCTGTCTCGCCCAGTATTTCGTTTCGAGGATGGAGCCCTGGCACTCTGAGTACTGTGACGTCATTTTTATGAGCAGATTTATTTATCTCGTTCGGTATGGCCGTGTTGGCGCTTGCCAGGCATGACACTGCATCTGTCCCTGTGAGGCCAATAGTGATTAGTTCATCGCTGACATCGCGTAATTTTACGTCCGCCCTCATTATGAACATTTGCAGACGCTTGAGTACTGGTTGAACGAGTTCTCGTGGCAGGCGCAAATGATAGTCGCCGTCGCGCAGGAAGATGCGAAAAATAGCCAGCATTCGGCCCTTTGGATTGCAATAGGAGCTGAGCTGGCTGGTAGTTTCATCGACCTGAGTGATGTCATTGCTGAACTGTCCCTGCAGAAAGCTGCTGGCATCTTTACCAGAAACACATATCAGACCATAATGAGAAAGATCGCACAATACATTGATATTGTTGTAATTATTTTGTTCTACAAAGGTGTCGAAGCGAGTCAGCCCGTCGATTTCAATACGCGCTCCTTTGTCAGTCAGAAAGGCTTGCCATTCACGTTGCATATCCAATAAATCTCTGGATTTTAAAGGTAGCCATCTTAGACAAAGTCAGGTAGCTTGTCAGTACAAGCTAGTGTGTGTCTGGCTATACAAGTTTGCGGCAACTAATATATGATTTGGCTCGGTTGTGTGGCTTTCAAAGTCTTGGCTGTTCACAATACCGATTAATTATAAATATACACCTCGGGTCTGCAGAATTCACAAACTATAAAATCTGCCCCGGGATTATTGATTGTTATTCAGCCGAGTAAAATAATTTCGGCTCCATGCTTGATGGATTCAGTAGCCGAATATGACCAATCCTGATATGTGTTCCGGTTGACACAGGAGTCATGGATATTGTTTGGCTAATAACTTGGAAATTTGGACTTAACGAGGGTAGTCTATGTCAACTGACAACCGGCCATTGTCGCCACATTTGCAGGTCTATCGCCTGCCATTAACGGTAGTCTTATCCATTACTCACCGACTTACTGGCGTTTTTCTGGCGCTGGGTACTTTGATGATTGTCTGGATATTGGTGGCCGCCGCCAGCGGGCCGGATGCCTATGGGTTTGCTCATGGGTTTACTGCATCATGGTTCGGACAACTACTTTTTCTGTCCTGGACATATGCGCTGTTTTTCCATCTCTGTAACGGCATTCGCCATCTGGTATGGGATACCGGCCATGGCTTTGAATTGTCAGCAATCGACACATCATCCTGGCTGGTGCTCATCATCTCGGTGTTGTTAACTGCGCTGGTCTGGATAGTAGTGTTAATGACCAAGGGGGGCGTGTAATGTCCTTACGTACACCTTTGTCGAGGGCGCACGGGCTGGGTTCTGCCAAAGAGGGGGTTTCGCATTGGTGGGCGCAGCGGCTGACTTCGATCGCGTTGGCGCCGTTGGTGATCTGGTTCGCCTTTTCCATCGCCATGCTTAGCAACATGGAATATGCCACTCTGCTCAACTGGATTCAGTCGCCGTTTAATACTGTGATGCTGATCCTGATGACGATTGCGGGCTTTTATCACATGCAGCTGGGTTTGCAGGTGATTGTTGAAGACTACGTGCACTCAGAGTGGTTGAAGTTTAGCAGCATAATGCTCATCAATTTTGCCTGCATAGTATTCGCGGTTGCGTCGATTGTTGCGGTGCTGAAGATTTCAATTTAATTGCCGTCCGGGGATATTGAGTAATGAAAGGAGACTACAAAGTAATTGATCATGCCTATGATGTCGTCGTGGTTGGCGCTGGTGGCGCCGGTCTGCGTGCAACACTGGGCATGGCAGCAGAAGGTTTGTCCACGGCCTGTATTACCAAGGTCTTTCCTACCCGAAGCCATACCGTTGCGGCCCAGGGAGGCATGAGCGCATCACTGGGCAATATGGGAGAGGATGACTGGCGCTGGCACATGTACGATACGGTTAAAGGCTCAGACTGGCTTGGTGATCAGGACGCAATTGAGTTTATGTGCAGAAATGCACCCACGGCAGTAATAGAACTTGAACACTACGGCGTGCCTTTTTCGCGCACTGAGGAAGGCCGCATCTATCAAAGACCATTTGGCGGTATGACTACGCATTATGGCGAGGGTATCGCGCAACGGACGTGTGCGGCAGCCGATCGTACGGGGCATTCCATTCTGCATACGTTATATCAACAGTCGCTCAAGCATCAGGCCGAATTCTTTATCGAGTACTTCGCCATCGACCTGATAATGGATGAAGGGGTATGCAGGGGCGTTATTGCCTGGGATCTGGCTACGGGTGAATTGCACAGATTCAGAGCACACTCCGTTTTGCTGGCCACGGGTGGCTACGGACGCGCGTACTTTTCCTGCACATCCGCGCATACCTGTACAGGTGATGGTAATGCCATGGTGCTTCGCGCAGGGATGCCGTTGCAGGACATGGAGTTCGTCCAGTTTCATCCCACGGGTATTTATGGCTCGGGCTGTCTGATTACTGAAGGCTCCCGAGGTGAGGGCGGATATCTGACCAACTCTGACGGCGAACGCTTTATGGAGCGTTATGCGCCTAATGCCAAAGATCTCGCCTCTCGTGACGTAGTCAGTCGCTCCATGACAGTGGAGATAAAAGAGGGCCGCGGCGTTGGTGAAGAGAAAGATCATATTTATCTGCACCTTGAGCATCTGGGCGCGGATGTCATTGCCGAACGTTTGCCAGGTATTGCTGAATCCGCGCATATCTTTGCGGGTGTTGATGTCAACAAACAGCCAATACCTGTAATTCCTACCGTGCACTACAATATGGGGGGGATTCCGACTAATTATCAGGGTGAGGTGGTAACACTCAAAGGAAGTGATCCTGATACGGTAATCCCTGGCCTGATGGCCATCGGCGAGGCCGCGTGCGTTTCAGTGCACGGAGCAAACCGTCTGGGCTCAAATTCACTGCTCGACCTGATCGTATTTGGACGTGCTGCCGCTAAACGTGCTGCAGAACTGGTCAGTCATGGACAAGCTCACAAGCCTGTACATGATGATGTCACTGATCGCATTCTTGATCGTTTCGACAAGTTGAGGCACGCCAAGGGAAGTACGCCTACAGCTCAGCTGCGATTGCGCATGCAGAAGACCATGCAAACGCATGCGGCGGTTTTTCGAACCGGTGAGAGCATGCAAGAGGGTATTGCAAAGCTTGAAGCACTTTGGAAGGAGTTTGATGATATAGGTGTCTCAGATCGATCCATGATCTGGAATACCGATCTCGTAGAAACGCTTGAGCTCGACAACCTGTTGTCGCAGGCGATGGTTACCATTGTGTCCGCAAACAATCGTATGGAGAGTCGTGGAGCGCATGCACGCGACGATTGCAGTGAACGGGATGATGAGAATTGGATGAAACATACCCTTGCTTCAATCTCAAAAGAGGGCAAGGTGAATATCGACTATCGTCCGGTTCACATGTTCACACAGACCGACGAAGTTGATGTATTTCCACCCAAGGCGCGCACCTATTAATCGCCAAGGTTTTTAATCACTCTGGATTTGTGCAAACTGTTAACTATCGATGTTTGAGTGTGGAGCGAGGAATCTATTGATGCGTGATATAACCCATCAGTTAATCATCAGGAGAAAGTAATGGCCAAATTTACGCTGCCGAAGAATTCGGTCATTAGAAGCGGCAAGACCCATAAGGCCCACAGTACCGCCAAACACACTAAAAAGTTTGTCGTATATCGATATGAGCCTTCATCCGGAGAGAATCCTCGGACGGACACTTTTGAAGTCGATCTTGATACCTGTGGTCCGATGGTGCTGGATGCCCTCATCAAGATAAAAACCGAGACCGATTCAACACTGACATTTCGGCGTTCATGTCGTGAGGGAATCTGTGGATCCTGTTCCATGAATATTGATGGCGCCAACACTCTAGCGTGCACCAAGAGTATTGAATCTATCAAAGGTGACGCAAAGATATATCCTCTGCCACACATGCCGGTAGTAAAGGATCTGGTGCCTGACCTGACAAATTTCTATGCTCAATATGCCTCTGTAAAACCATGGATTCGTACACAGACTCCAGCACCGCCTGATCGGGAGAGGCTGCAGTCCAAGGAGGATCGGGCCAAAGTCGATGGGCCAGAACGCTGTATTCTGTGTGCGTGCTGTTCAACCAGTTGTCCTAGTTATTGGTGGAATGGTGATCGTTACCTGGGTCCAGCGGCGCTTTTACAGGCGTATCGATGGGTAGCCGATAGTCGGGATGAATCTACGGGTGAGCGTCTGGACGATCTTGAGGATCCATTTAAGCTATATCGTTGCCATACCATTATGAATTGCACCAAGACCTGTCCTAAAGGGCTTAATCCGGCTAAGGCGATTGCCGAAATTAAAAAGCTGATCGCCCTTAGAAGAGGGTGAGGGACTAGCACAGAGCGGTTGGTTAGAAGTCGCGCATAGAGAATGCAGATTGCATCTATGTGATCGCATTAGTTTTGCCGGTGATAGTCGCCATGGGTGAATTTTCTAAACTTGAATGGCGATGCCGCCGGGGCACCAAAGAGCTTGATCTTCTATTGCTGGGTTATCTCAGGCATCACTACCTGGATGCGGAGTTGTATCTCCAGCAGGCATTTAGATGTCTTCTGGAGATGCAGGACCCTGAGCTCTATGACTTGCTGACAGGGAAAATTCGGGCTTCAGATACTGGTATTGCTGACGTTGTCGCCGCCATACGAAGCCGATATTACGGTTGAGTTTACTACCTCAGCGATTATTGCGGGTTTGATTGTAACCCCGCACCTTGCCGCAATGATTTTCCTGGTCTGGTCACACGTGTCCCTCTGGCTGGCTCTAATTCTTTATACAGTGATCTTTGTCAGTCTGGTTCGCTCAATAAGAACTCATGTCTTCCACGTCGGGTCACGCGCCATACGAAAACTGATATGGCATTCTACTGGGGACTTCACCATAGTGAGTGGTAGTGGAAAAATTGCAAATGCAATGCTACAAGATGATGTATTCGTACATGAGTGGTTAATCATACTTAATCTCAAATCAGTGACTGGTTTGCAGCATAGTGCAATACTAATGCGTGGGGCGCTTGATCGAGAACTGCTGCGCAGAATCAGAATACGTCTGTTATACAATAATAATACTGAAACGTTATCCTGAATTGTCTGCTCAGTAAGAGCAGACAAACTGACCGTTGATACTATCTAACTGTTGCTACTATATGATTTGACATTTATAAATTTTAGTCTCACTTGTTTTACTTCGAGCACTGATGCTATAAGTATCCTCGAGTATAAGTTTGGAATTGTTATGAGATACAAAAGTGCGAATTCTTCCTCATGTTGATAAGTGAAGCATGTCCGTCTGTTCGTGCGCCTGATCCCTGCAGCTTTGCCGGATTGATGGAGATGTATGAGTGGAATTACATGTTCTTACGCAGACTGTGCGCGGATTTTAACAAAATTGACGGGGATCGTATTTCAGTCGTTGCAGGTGGTATGGATTTATATATGAAAATGCTCAAACGCGATAAATACACTACCACGATATTACTCACTCATTACTTTAGTAATAACTGTTTATCAAATGAGCCTCGAGATTTCCCAAATATTCGTATTCGAATTTACCATGACGCAAGACAGGCCGAGGTGTTGAGT
>JBGTHR010000213.1:0-5221 GCA_041746095.1 Gammaproteobacteria bacterium
CGACGTAATTGGCAGGTTGAATGTAATGAACAGCCAGACTGTCAGCGAATGGCGCAGGCTTCAGTTTGCTGAGCATTGCCAGCGCCTTTTTAACATTGGCGTTTTTATCTCCTTTTTCAGCAGAGAGTTCGAATAGCAGGACAGTTAGCCCCGCATTAGCAAAATGCGCTGCAATCTGTGCGCCCATCACACCGGCGCCGAGTATTGCGACACGGCGTATCGCACGTGTGTAATTATTCATTCACCAACCTCTACTGAGATTACTATCCTGAACTGCAACTCAGGCCGCCTCTTTGCGGGCCTTTTTTGACCGTTTATATTCCGGATCAAAATCATCCACCATAATCGCCGCACGGGTTGCCGCCTGAGCGCTACGAAAACGGCTGGCTTCCTCTGCTGTAATCACACCCTGTATCACAGCATCCTCCAGCCAGCCTTGATCATCACCAAACCGAGGAGGAGTAAAACCTGCTTGGTGCAACCTCTTTTCCACAGGCTCGGATGCAAGCACTGCTTTCAGCGCATGCTCAAGCCGACCCGTCACGTCCGCAGGATCGAAGTTAATATAAATCCCTTGCGTTAGTCGATCCCGTGTCTCGGATGGCTCCAGCAACAGAGAGGCCACCTCGTGTCCCAGCTCATCACTGGGTTGGCGCAACCACCGGCCCAGCGGAAAGATTACGATGCGCAGCAAAGACCCGAGTACCGGCGCCGGGAAGTTGCGCAGAATTCCATCCATGGCCTGCTGCGCATTGAACAGACAATATTGTGCAGACCAGTCCAGTAACGCGCGATCCTGATGCGGTTTGCCCGTATCCTTAAAGTGTTTCAGCACGGCCGAACATAGCAGCATGTAGCTGAGCACATCCGCAAAGCGCGCCGAGAGTCTTTCCTTGCGCTTCAGCGAGCCACCCAACAACAGCAGAGTGACATCCGACAAAAAGGCAAACGAGGCGCTGAGTCTCGCCAATTGGCGATAATGATTTGCGCCAAAACCCTCTACCGGCGAATTCGCCAGTCTCGCGCCCGACAGGCCATACAGGATAGAGCGCGCCTTGTTCTTGACTGTATAGCCCATATGCTCAAACAGCGCGGCGTCGAACTCCCACTCGGCGACAGCGGAGTTCGCGTTGGAGGCCGCGCTCACTTCACGCAGCAGAAAGGGGTGGCAACGCATCGCACCCTGGCCGAAGATGATCATACTGCGCGTCAGGATATTGGCGCCTTCAACGGTAATGCTTACCGGTATGGCCTGATAAGGCCGCGCCAGATAGTTGCTGGGTCCAAGGCAGATTCCACGGCCACCGTGTACATCCATCGCGTCATTGATCACCTGCCGCATTGCCTCGGTGTTGTGGTATTTAAGTATGGCGGAGACGACCGAGGGTTTCTCGCCAATATCGATCATGGTGGCGGATAGCAACCTTCCCGCATCCATCATATAGGTGAGGCCGCCGATGCGCGCCAGGGCCTCTTCAACGCCCTCGAATTTTCCGATTGGAAGGTGGAACTGCTTACGCACACGGGCATAGGCCCCTGTCATGCGGCTGGCCATCTTGCCAGCGCCAGCACTAAGCGACGGTAACGATATACCACGGCCTGCGGACAGTGATTCAACCAGCATGCGCCAGCCCTGGCCGATACGCTCCTGACCCCCAATCAGCCACTCAAACGGGATGAACACGTCCTTGCCGCTATTTGGCCCATTCTGGAAGGCGGAATTCGGGTTATGGCGCCGTCCAATCTCGATACCCGGCGTATTGGTTGGCACCAGCGCGCAGGTAATACCAAGCTCCTCCTTGCTACCCAGCAGATGATCCGGATCATAGGCCTTAAAGGCCAGCCCAAGTAGCGTTGCAACCGGTCCCAGCGTGATATAGCGCTTTTCCCAGGTGGTGCGAAAACCCAGCACTTCCTTGCCTTT
The DNA here is from genome assembly GCA_041746095.1 of Gammaproteobacteria bacterium. Lineage (GTDB taxonomy): Bacteria > Pseudomonadota > Gammaproteobacteria > JBGTHR01 > JBGTHR01 > JBGTHR01. The sequence goes on from JBGTHR010000213.1 coordinate 1,925, forward strand.
ATACTCGCCTTTGCAGATGATGCCAAAATCGGGTATTGATCCGGCATCTGAACCCGCGGCAGGACTCGTGAGCGCAAAACAGGGGATCTCTTCACCTATCGCCAGACGCGGCAGGTAATAGTCCTTTTGTTCCTGGGCGCCGTAATGAAGCAGCAGCTCCGCAGGCCCCAGAGAATTTGGCACCATGACTGTCACGCCTGCCGTACCGCTACGGCTGGAAACCTTCATAACCACCGAGGAATGGGCCTGAGCAGAGAACCCAAGGCCGCCATATTCTTTCGGTATGATCATGCCAAAGAATTTGTTTGTCTTGAGAAATTCCCAGACATGCGGTGGCAGATCGTTATACATTTCAGTAATCTCCCAGTCATCCAGCATTTCACACAGCGCATCCACTGGGCCATTGATGAATTCCTGTTCCTCCTGCGTCAAATGCGGGGCAGGCATCTCCAGCAATCGACTCCAGTCAGGATCACCCGCGAAAAGCTCAGACTCCCAGCCGGTAGTTCCAGCCTCAATGGCCGCCCTTTCGGTATCCGACATAGGCGGTAATACTTTTCTTGTGTAATTGAGCATAGGATTGCTCACGTACTTCCGCCTTAGTGACGGACTATTGAGCGGCGCCATTAGCAGCAGAAATGCTGCCCAGAGAATCAGCCCAGGAGTAATATTGAGCAATCCAGTCAGGCTCAAGACGAGCAGAGCGGCGCCGACAATTATTGTCCATGTCCTGAAGCTCGCCTGGAATTTCACCAGCCCGTAAAGACCCGCAAAGAGCACTGTCAGCCAGATCAAAAAGCCCATAGTAAATCCCCTGAAATTAAATTCCGCATGGCTCCGATATCAATCTGGGTTCAGTCTACGCATACCCACTGAACGCACAAGCTAGAGAGTAGTCTCCAGCATAGCCGCAAGCCCTATCAACTTCCCGGCGGTATGATTCTATCGTTCATTTCAATCTGATGCCGTATTTCCTGAACTGCGGTCTCAGAATTAAAGTTCGATAGTCAAATCCGAAAATCTAACCGCCGTCTGAAAAGGCATTAGAATTATTGTAGACTTGCTTGTGTTAAGGGTATTGAAAAAAATTAATGGCTAACTCAAACATTCAGTTCGATCCCAGCTGTATGGACGACTACGATCCTGACTCCCTTCCCGCGGATGTAGCGATTGCAAAGATCCAGGCTGCCATCAAGCCAGTGATCGGTTTTGAAACGTTGGCATTGCGCAGCGCCCTCGGCAGGATACTTTATATGGACATTGAATCAAGCATCAATGTTCCGGGATATACCAATTCGGCCATGGACGGTTATGCTCTGAGCGGGCAGGCGTTGCCGTCTGATGGAGAGAAGCCTTTTCGCGTCGTAGGCGCCTCGTGGGCCGGCCGGCCATGTCTGCAGGCGCCTGCAGACAACGAGTGTGTACGCATCATGACAGGGGCCGTCATGCCACCTTGCACCGATACCGTAATCATGCAGGAGCACGTCAAATTAACTGGCGATACCGCCTTCATCAATAGCGGTCACAAGACAGGGCAAAATGTTCGGCGAGCAGGCGAAGACGTTACTGCTGGCCAGACTGTTTTGCATGCCGGAGTCCGTGTGACACCCGCAGTCATTGGATTACTGGCGTCACTGGGAATTGGTGAGGTCAAGGTGCGCCGCAAGTTGAGGGTGGCATTTTTTTCCACCGGTGATGAGTTGCGCTCCCTGGGCGAGCCTCTGGAAGCCGGACAAATTTATGACAGTAACCGCTACACACTGTTCGGCATGCTGACTCGATTAGGTATTGAGATTATCGACATGGGGGTAGTCCGTGATACCCGCGAGGATGTTGTACGCGCATTCAATGATGCGGCTGATTGCGCGGATGTGATCACAACCACCGGTGGTGTCTCGGTGGGTGAAGCGGATTTCGTCAAGGAGACCCTGGAGAAGATCGGCAAAGTCGGCTTCTGGAAGGTCGCCATGAAACCTGGCCGGCCGCTGGCGTTTGGTAGTGTTAAAAATGCCTGGTTTTTTGGTCTCCCGGGTAATCCGGTTTCAGCAATGGTAACGTTTTACATATTCGTACAACCGGCCTTGCGACTTCTCTCCGGAGAACAACCGTCGAAGGCGATACAACTCACTGCAACATGCCGCTCAGCTCTGCATAAAAGTCCTGGCCGAGTGGAATATCAGCGTGGGGTATACCAGAGCGATGGCCGGGGTTTCTATGAGGTGAGAAAGACCGGGGCCCAGGGATCTGGAATACTGAGCTCCATGGCTGAAGCGAATTGCCTGATCGTATTGCCGCTGGAGTGCAGCGGAGTCAAAGAGGGTGAAACGGTTTCAATAATGCCTTTGGAGTGCATCATCTAGTGCTGCCAAATCCTCATTAGCTGTTGAAACTCAAATCTTGCTTCCAGTCAGTGTTTTTTTGATATCCACTAATGGATTTATTCTGGATTGGAATCTAAAGCCAGATAAGATTAGTATATTCAACTGTATTTAAGTGTTTATTTGCCATAAACGCGAACCAAATCGCAAAAAGCTTTTTTATAAATTTTTATTATTCAATATTTTTCAAAATTTTATCCAGTAATCTAATAAGTTACATTAGGAGGATATTGTATGAAGACAAACCAGCCCGCTGTTAAAAACAGCAAACTTGTCAGCTGGGTAGAAGAAGTCGCCAAAAAGTGCCAGCCTGCAGAAATTCACTGGTGCGACGGCTCGGATGAGGAATATAAGGCCCTATGCGACCTCATGGTCAAGAGTGGCACAGCCAAGCGATTAAATGATGCCAAGCGCCCGAACAGTTATCTGGTGCTGTCCGATCCGGCGGACGTTGCTCGAGTTGAAGACCGCACGTATATCTGTACGAAGAACAAAGATGACGCAGGCCCTACCAACAACTGGTATGACCCGAAAGAAATGCGCCAGAAAATGGATGGCCTGTTCGAGGGCTGCATGAAGGGCCGCACCATGTATGTGATTCCGTTCAGCATGGGTCCGATTGGCTCTCCTATTGCGCATATTGGTGTCGAAATCTCTGATACACCTTATGTCGCAGTCAGCATGCGTACCATGACGCGCATGGGCGCCAAGGTACTCGAAGCACTGGGCGATGGTGAATTCGTTCCCTGCCTGCACTCCGTAGGCGCACCGCTAAAAGACGGTCAGAAAGATGTTGCCTGGCCTTGTAATGCAGACAACAAGTACATTGTTCACTACCCCGAGACTCGCGAAATCTGGTCATTTGGGTCCGGTTACGGTGGCAACGCCCTGCTCGGCAAGAAGTGCTTCGCATTGCGCA
>JBGTHR010000214.1:0-1868 GCA_041746095.1 Gammaproteobacteria bacterium
TCCGAAGGAACGGTGCAAGGAGAGTGACGTGTTGTACCAGTGGTCATAATAGCTCAGCCCGACCATATACCACCCCAGAACAATCAGGCTGATGATATTAATCGCGTTAAGCCAGTGCAGCAGCCGTGTGAATAATGGGTAACGTTTCACTGAATTCAGTGGAGTCTTAATTTCTAATACTGCAAGTTGTACCGCATTACGAAATCCAGCGATTCAGGTCAAAACATTTACTTACTGACGAATCCCCTCAACTCCCAGTTCCAGCTCCAGTGTCTTTGACGCCGGTCCCAGATCGTAGTCAATACCAAAATCACTAAGGGTAATTGTGGTCTTGCCTTCAAATCCGGCACGATATCCACCCCAGGGATCGGCGCCCTCGCCCAGTTTAGTAATGTTGATATCGATGGGTTTGGTTACGCCATGTAAGGTCAACATACCGCTCAACACTCCGCTGTCGGCATCGCCCGTGTATCCTGAACTCTTGAAAGTCGATCCAGCGAATTCGTTCACATTGAGGAAGTCTTCTTCACGCAGGTGCTTGTCACGTTCCGCGTGATTGGTATCAATACTCTCGGGGTCTATATCGATCGATAGGGTACTTGCTTCGGGGTCTTTGGCATCGTAGCTGAATTCACCTTCCATAGTATTGAAGCGGCCATACAGCCAGCTGTAGCCAAGATGCTTGATACGAAACTCGACGAACGTTTGGGCGGAGTCTATTTTATATTCCGCAGCAACTGCGGTGGTGCACAGTATTGTCACATAAAATAACGATGCTAATAGTCGTAATGCCAGCACATTCAGATCCTTCATATACACACCTTAAGTATCTTTAGTTGTCTTTGGGATGAACAGATAGACTCAGATATGGCATCAAAATTCCGCCGCCCGCAGGATTGCATCATTGGCGCCCTGTTGATCGCCCGATTGCGCACGCGCTTTTGCAATGATTTGCCAGTTGCGTCTTTTCATTGCAGTATCGCCACTGGCATATTGATTGGACTTGCCGGCCAGGATCTCTGCCTGTCTGGCATCTCCTTGCTGCAACCTGACCTCTGCGAGACGCTGCCATAATCGGGGATTTCTCGAATCGATACGCAGGGCTCGTTCAAGGTCGGCAGCCGCGCGATCGAAGTTCCCTGATTGTTGTTCAGCCTCAGCCTTCTGTAGCAGCGCGATGACAACCGGTGTTTCAGGTTCTGCCTGTGGTCGCACGATCTCTTGTCTTTGCACAGGCTCGGGCTCAGCAGGAATCGCATTGATATCTTCCGAGGTGGTTTGTGGAGCAGGCGTGGGAGGTTTGGTGGATACGGGTGCATTAAGTGTTGTACAGGCCGTCATCGTCAGCGACACCAGCAAGATGGCGGCGTATCTGTAGGCAATCACTCCGGAAGTGCTCATTAATTCGGATCTATTTGAGGTATTGATCAATTCCATAGTTTTCGAAACCACTTTAAGGGTTTGTTTACGGTATTTCTGACGTCACTCACACAGGGGGAATTCCCGCCCGGCGAACTGCCCTTGATGAAAGGCATCCACTGTACATCTTTACAGTATTCCTCGGCCAGCAGGCCGTTTTCGCGGTCTATCAACCGCCATTCAACGTTGTCCGGTTCGGTTAGGTCAACTGAATGTGTGGGTATATCACGCATGATATCTGCCCATAAACTCAAGGCGCCTGTGGCGCCCGTCAATCCGGTTGACTCGTTATTATCGCGTCCTATCCATACAACCGCCAGCTGATCACGGGAGAATCCGGCAAACCAGCTGTCACGCAAATCATTGGTCGTGCCGGTCTTGCCCGCCACTTTAAGTGATGACGGCAGCAACTGCTGCAGACTCTTTGCCGTGCCAGTACGCGTAACTTC
>JBGTHR010000215.1:0-4967 GCA_041746095.1 Gammaproteobacteria bacterium
GCCGGCAGCAAGCAAGAGTTGTTCAATCCCTTCCAGGTCTGCACTGCAGGTAGTCAGTGTTATCTTTAGCATATACAGCAGCGGTCGAAAGGATATGGCAGATGTCTGGAGTCTAGAGACACTTACAGCCCTAATTTTTTCTCCAGATAGTGGATATCCAGGCCGCCTCGCTGAAAAGCCGTGTCGTTCATGATGTCAATATGCAGAGGAATATTAGTCTTGATCCCTTCGATTACAATCTCGCTCAATGCGCCGCGCATTCTCATTAGCGCCGCCTCCCGAGTATCGGCATGGGCAATGATCTTGCCTATCATGGAGTCATAATAAGGCGGCACTCGATAGCCGTTATAGATGTGCGTATCGACACGGACACCCAGGCCACCGGGACAGTGAAACTGAGTGATCGTGCCTGGTGAAGGAATGAATGTCTTCGCGTCTTCGGCATTGATTCGGCATTCGATGGCATGCCCCCTGAATGTTACGTCTTCCTGTTTTATGGACAGCTCCTCACCCGCCGCGATCAGCAATTGCTGTTTGACAATATCTATGCCGGTGATGAATTCCGTGACTGGGTGCTCTACCTGTACTCGAGTATTCATCTCTATGAAATAAAACCCGCCATTTTCATACAGAAACTCAAACGTGCCTGCGCCACGATAGCCGATCTCACGGCAGGCCCTGGCTACGCGTTCACCTATCTCATTACGCTGCTGGCTGGTAATGCCGGGCGCCGGAGCTTCTTCGACGACCTTCTGGTGACGCCGCTGCATGGAACAGTCACGCTCTCCCAAGTGTATAGCGTTACCATGCGTATCGGCAAGTACCTGAAATTCGACATGTCGGGGTGTATCGAGAAACTTTTCCATATACAGCGTGCCGTTATTGAATGCGGCCAACGCTTCACTGCGTGTTAAGGATATGGAATTTAGCAGCGTTGTCTCATTGTGCACTACACGCATTCCGCGGCCACCACCTCCGCCTGCCGCCTTGATGATGATCGGGTAGCCTATCGCCTTGGCAGTGCGTATATTCTCATCATCGTCTTCCCCCAGGGGGCCGTCCGAACCGGGCACACAGGGCACGCCGGCGCGAGTCATGGCCTCTTTGGCGGAGATCTTGTCACCCATCAGACGAATGGTCTCCGCCCTGGGTCCAATAAATATAAATCCGCTGGATTCGACGCGTTCAGCAAAGTCGTCATTTTCGGACAGAAAGCCATAGCCGGGATGGATGGCCATGGCATCAGTGACCTCGGCGGCACTGATGATCGCGGGTATATTAAGATAGCTGCCAGCGGCTGCCGCTGGGCCAATGCAGACAGATTCATCCGCAAGGCGTACATGCATCAGATCGCGGTCAGCCTCGGAATGCACGGCAACGGTCTTGATGCCCAGATCGCGACAGGCGCGCAGTATCCGCAAGGCAATTTCCCCGCGGTTGGCAATAACGACTTTATCAATCATCATGGGATTTAAATGCTTGGGCGTTGAGAGGGTCTACTCGATGAGGAACAACGGCTGGCCAAACTCCACAGGCTGGCCATTTGCAACCATTATGGCTGTGATCATGCCGTCGCGATCCGCTTCGATCTGATTGAGCATTTTCATGGCCTCAATGATGCACAGAGTATCACCCTTTGAGATGCGCTGGTCTACTGTAACGAACGGTTTGGCGCCAGGCGATGGGGCCTGGTAAAACGTACCTACCATGGGTGAGGTGATATACTTATCCGCAGATGGTTTTTCCTCCTGTTTGGCGGTTTCAGCCGCTGGAGCTGGCGCCGTAGCCGCCTGACTCTGCGGCATGAACATGGTCGGGTAGCCGGCAGGGGCAGGTGAGTTGCGGCTGATCCTGAGAGACTCTTCGCCTTCTTTTATCTCGATTTCAGCTATGCCGGATTCGTCCAGTAATTCAATCAGTTTCTTGATTTTTCTAATATCCATCCTTTACCTCAGTGGTGTAATCTGTCTTCAGACGCGCTGTTCAGCAAAACTGCGCATATTGAAAGCCGATTTAAATAGATTTTATGAACACAGCTCAGGGTTTGCCCGTTCTTTTCAGCCAGTCTTCAGCCGCGAGTAATGCCAACGAATACCCCTTTGCACCCAGACCTGAAATCACGCCAACAGCAATATCAGATAAATAGGACTGTTGCCTGAATGTTTCACGAGCAAACACGTTCGACAGGTGAATCTCGATAAAAGGTATCGCCACACCCAGCAGCGCATCGCGAAGCGCAATGCTCGTATGCGTGAAGGCGCCGGGGTTGATAATAATGAATGTTTCATTCTGTTTTTTTGCCTGATGAATACGGTCAATCAGGACGTGTTCGGCATTGGACTGAGTCTCACTTAGGGTATGTCCGAGGGATTTGGCCTCATTAGTCAGAGCAGAGACAATCTCAGCAAGTGTAGTTGAGCCGTAGGTTTCAGGTTCGCGTTCCCCGAGCAGATTCAGATTTGGTCCGTTTAACAGGAGTAATTTCGCCATTTAACGCATATCGTGTCGTGAACAGCCGCAATCTGGCTGTAATTATTATAGGTTTTTGATTTAAGGAAATATTTTGCACCAGATGAGAGCAGATGTCTATGAGTGAGAGTTATCGTCCAATTCACAGCAGATGACGTAATTTTGAGGTATTTTCGAGTATTTCAGATAATTGGCGGCATAACTGGAGTTATTATATGGCGGCTTTCAAATTAAGAGCGCCAATGACGCTGCGAATGGCTTGAATGTATAAATATATCGGACCACCCTTAAATCAATTTCAGTAATTCGCGCTCAAGTTGGTCACCACCGAGTGCACCTGAATGGACAAACCGAATGACTCCTTCGCGATCGATAAGTACGCTATACGGAAGTGCGCCATGTTGGTTGCCATACAGGCGCATGAGTTCAGAATCGGACAGATTTGCGATCAACTGTGGATAATGCAGGCCCATATCCTGCACGAACTGCTTGACCTGTTCCTGTTCATCGAAAGCCAGGCCGACGATTTCAAATCCCTCTTTAACATAGCGTTGACGCAGAGCGTCGAATTCAGGAATTTCCTTGCGGCAGGGTGGGCACCAGGTAGCCCAGAAGTTAATCAGCACTACTTTGCCTTTCCAGTCATCAATAGAATGTGTTTTACCCTCCAGATCGGGCAGGCTAAAGGCAGCTCTTTCAGTGCCCAGAATCCCTGCGCCGCTGGATTGTATGCGGGCTGTTTCCGGGATTGAATCTGAGTCAATAGAGCTCAGATAAGGGATACCCCAGGAGTAAAGCGCATAGCCCAGAGTGGCGGAAGCGAGCGCCAGCGCCATATAACCAAATATGTGTTTCATAAAGAGACGATGATCAAAATTCGGCTAACGCACCGGAATAGGCCTGTTGCACGTGTCGGGAAAATGCCTCGGCCGGCATGAAACCGACGACGCGATAGTCGGTGAGTTCGATACCTTCGGGAGTATAAAACAGAATCGCCGGAGGGCCGAATAGCCCGAGGTGTTTAAGCAGGCCGTCATCCTGTTCGTCATTGGCCGTTACATCGGCCTGCAATTTTACAAAACTGCTTAGCGATGCCTGCACGGCCGAATCGGTAAAGGTAAATTTTTCCATCTCCTTACAGGAGATACACCAATCCGCGTAGAAATCCAGCATTACTGGTTTGCCATTCGCCTCAGCCAGGGCCTGTTCCAGCCCGGGCAACCCCTTGATCTGTGCGAACTCCAGTTCGGATATGTGCTCGCCCTTAGGTCCGGGGGACTGGAATGCGATGCCATTCAGTGGTTGTAGCAGACTCTTACCGCCTCCTGCTGCACCGGCCAGCAGCAAAGCGCCATAGACAAGCATGATCAGCCCCACGCCCTTGCGCAGGCGAAACCAGCCGGAGACGGTGTGTTGTATGCTGTCCAGTGCGCCCATATAAATAGCTGAAACGATCAGCAGAATCGCATAAAGACCCATGATTACGGCAGTGGGCAGAATGCGTTCCAGAAACCAGATTGCCAGCGCCAGCAACAATACACCGAACACGGCCTTTATGGGTTCCATCCATGCGCCGGCCCTGGGCAGATATTTTCCCGCCGATGCGCCAATCAGAAGCAGTGGCGCGCCCATGCCCAAGCTGAGTGCAAACAAAGCCACGCCACCCAGTACGGCGTTGCCTGTGTTGGCAATATAGACCAGCGCGCCGATCAGCGGTGCGGTTACGCAGGGCCCAACAATCAGTGCGGAAAGCAATCCCATTATACCGGCGCCGATCAGAGTCCCGCCTTCTTGCCGATTACTCAGAGTGCTAAGCCTGGATTGAATGGCGCCGGGCATCTGCAACTCGTAAAAGCCGAACATGGAGAGCGCGAGCAAGACAATTATCCCAGCGAAAACACTCAGAACCCATGGGTTTTGAAACCAGATCTGCAGGTTCTCGCCGGATAGCCCAACGATTACGCCTAAAACGGTATAGGTGGCAGCCATGGCCAGCACGTAGACTAGCGAGAGCAAGAACGCCTTGCGCGTGGTCAGCGCCTTGCCCTGACCCGCGAGAATACCCGAGAGTATGGGTATCATCGGAAACACGCACGGAGTGAAGGCCAGTAGCAGGCCAAAGCCGAAAAAACTCGCGATTATCAGCCACACTCTACCCTGTTCGAGCGTATCGGTGATGCGGTCCTGCGGTGATTGGAAACTTGCGGCAGGCGATGAGTTGCTCGAAGTGATGCTCGAACTGGAAGATTTAGCCGTTGCCATAGCCGTATTTGGCTCTTTACTCGGCAGCGTAAGACTCACCTGCTTTTGAATGGGCGGGTAGCAAATACCATCGACTGCACAACCCTGATAGTCGGCATTAAGCAGGATCCTTGGGCTACTTCCCGCCTGTCTTGTCAGTTGAATTTGCGCCTGAGTATCGTGTTCATAGATCTCCATGTCGCCAAAATAGTCATCGTGGATTCGCTTGCCTGCTGGCAGTTGAATCTCACCCAAAC
>JBGTHR010000216.1:0-11410 GCA_041746095.1 Gammaproteobacteria bacterium
TCAGGCAGTTGGCTAACACTATATAAAACTTAATTATGCGATTCAGTTGCGGGCGCCGTCTGCGTTTGGCCGACAACGACAGATGAGGATTATCGCGCCGCAACAAGTTATTCCAAACCTCTTTATGTGCTGCGGAAAAAAATAACTTCGCGCACCATTTGTATGCATTCCGCGCATTAATAGTGCAAAATTATTCTCGTTCGCTTATTTTGGCTGCCAAATTGAGCGATATAATGACAAATTCCATGGCATATATTGTGCTAAACCCACTTAACACAAACTCGACTAACGCAACGATTTAACCGCTTTGTATTTAACGCAAATATCCACGATGACCAAGAGGAGTTAGTAAATGTCCGCTCAAGATGTCCTTAAGATGATTAAAGAAAACGAAGTCAAGTTCATCGACTTCCGCTTCACTGATACACGGGGTAAGGAACAGCATGTGACAGCACCCGCTCATACCCTGGACGATAGTGTTTTCGAGGATGGCAAGATGTTTGATGGCTCCTCAATCGCAGGTTGGAAAGGTATTAATGAGTCCGACATGATTCTCATGCCCGATGCCGATACTGCTGTCATGGACCCGTTTTTTAGTGACGCAACACTCATACTGCGCTGCGATATTGTTGAGCCCGCAACGATGCAAGGTTACGAGCGTGACCCCCGATCCATTGGCAAACGCGCCGAGGAGTATCTGAAGTCAACCGGAATTGCGGACACTGCATTTTTCGGCCCGGAACCCGAATTCTTTATTTTTGATGACGTCCGTTGGGGATCAGATATCAAGGGTTCGTTCTATGCTGTTGATTCCGAGGAAGCCCACTGGAACTCAGCAAAGGTGTTTGAAGATGGCAATATTGGCCATCGCCCCGGCCCCAAGGGTGGTTATTTTCCGGTTCCACCAGTGGACTCGCTGCAGGATATTAGGTCCTCCATGTGTCTGGTGATGGAAGAGATGGGTCTTGAGACCGAGGTGCATCATCATGAGGTGGCTACCGCAGGTCAGTGCGAGATTGGCACCAAGTTCGATACGCTGGTAAGACGCGCCGATCTGAATCAGGTAATGAAGTATGTGATCCTGAATGTTGCGCACAATTATGGCAAGACCGCAACGTTCATGCCCAAACCCCTGGTAGGGGATAATGGCAGTGGCATGCATGTGCATATGTCCCTGGCCAAGGGCGGTGAAAATCTGTTTGCGGGCGATGGCTACGGTGGACTCTCTGAACTGGCATTGTATTACATCGGCGGCATCATCAAACACGCCCGCGCCCTGAACGCCTTTACCAACTCGGGCACCAACAGTTACAAACGGCTGGTGCCGGGATTCGAGGCGCCAGCATTGCTGGCCTATTCTGCCCGCAACCGTTCAGCATCCATTCGTATTCCGTATGTTTCCAGCCCAAAGGGACGGCGTATTGAAGTTCGTTTCCCAGATCCCTCCGGTAATCCTTATTTCACCTTCGCCGCATTGATGATGGCCGGTCTGGATGGAATTCTGAACAAGATTCACCCCGGTGAACCTATGGACAAGGATTTGTACGACCTTCCGCCGGAGGAAGAGGCCGAGATACCTAAGGTTTGCAGTTCACTGGATCAAGCCCTCGATGCACTATCCAATGACAGAGACTTCCTGACCAAGTCCGGTGTATTCACCGATGATGTGATCGACAGCTATATCAAACTCAAGATGGAAGAGGTCACGCGTTTCCGCATGACTACACATCCGGTCGAGTTTGATATGTACTACAGCCTCTGAATTATCACCTCGCAACTTGCAGACTGTTTTAAACGCCCCGTAAGCCGGGGCGTTTTTTATCTTACTAAGGTGTATACCGGGAATTTACGGGGTCATGCGACGAAACGTAATCCTTTGGGTCTAAGTAGTATTGCTCATGCCCCGCAAAAAATTTAAGCTAACGACATGATTCGACTTCTATTCATTCTTGCATTGATAGTCCTCGGCCAGGCGTATGCCGATGTCTACCGGTGGAAAAATGACCAGGGAGTAACTGTGTATTCCGATACGCCTCCGGCAAATTCCAGCGGAGAAGAAGCCAAGCCCCTGGATTTGCCGGAGCTCAACACTGCGGCGCCAGAAAACAGGCCAACTGCTCAGACACAGACACCAGCCCCCATAGAGGAGGAATCCGCCTCGCCGTACCAGGAACTCAGCATAATTCAGCCCGAGAATGGCAATCCAGTACGCGCAAATGGCGGCGAAGTGGCTGTAGCGTTGTCATTAAGTCCTGACCTGGTAGCGACTGGCGGACACCTGATACAACTGTATCTGGATGGCTCGCCAATAGCCTCAGGCCCTGATACCCGTTTCACACTGCGGAATGTCTCGCGTGGCGAGCATGTTGTCTATGCGCAGGTCATGGACAAAAATCAAAAGCCCCTGATCACCTCGAATAAGATCAGTTTCCACGTTCTGCGCCATTCAGCTTTATTCAATAATCCGAACAACTGATCTCGCATCGTCCAGTTTTTCTGCCTTTTACACGGCATTCTTCATACCGAAAATAGCCCCTTCGCATCGCACCGATATGGTGCATAATACGTGGGCGTGCTCAATTACCGTTTGTAATTCGCGCTCTGCAGTTACTCAGTCGGTTAGATCGCGGTATTAATATGCCCGGATTTCCGCTACTTGCATCGTAAGTGGGCATACTTGTTCAATAACCTTCATGTTATTAAAACTGGTTCAGAACTTGCTAATGGCTATTAATGCAGATGAATCCTCCCGCAATGATCCTGGAAAACCTCACTACCTCGACTCTGTGGCTGGACGAGATGCTCAGGTTGCGTTACCTGAACCCTTCCGCTGAAGCCCTGATCGGCCTGAGCGCACAACAGATTATTGGCCGTACCCTGGAAGAGATATTGCCTGGCAACGAACACTTGAATCAGCGGTTGATGGACGTTTGTAAATCCGGCCACCCCTGCACGGAACGCGAAAAGCTGATCGTCTTGCCGGATGGCCGCAGCGTGACCATTGACTGCACAGTCACACCGTTGTTTGAGAACAAGAAGGGACACGCCATGCTGCTGGAAATAGTACAGCTGGACCGCCAGTTGCGAATTCTTCGGGAAGAGCACTTGCTAAACGAGCAAATCGCTTCACAAACCATGGTCAGGGGCTTCGCGCACGAGGTCAAAAACCCGTTGGGTGGATTGCGCGGCGCGGCGCAGCTACTGGAAGATGAACTCACCGATGAAGGTCTCAAGGAGTATACCCGCATCATCATCGGTGAGGCCGACCGATTGCATGCATTGGTTGACCGCTTACTGGGACCAAATAATATTCCACGAAAACGGGCCTTGTGTATCCATGAGGTGCTGGAACACGTACGCAATCTAATCAGGGTCGAGGCGGCTGATAGTGTAACGATATCCACCGACTACGACCCAAGCATTCCATTGGTTGAGGCAGACCGGGATTTGCTTGTGCAGGTATTCCTGAATATTGCGAAAAATGCCCTTGAGGCTTTAGGCAATGACGGCGAGATTCTCTTTAAGACGCGAATCCTGCGGCAATATACGATCGGTCGGAAGCGCCATAAATTGGTCATCAAGGCCGATATTATAGACAACGGGGCCGGTATTCCGGATGAGATTCAACAACGAATATTTTTCCCGATGGTATCTGGCCGGCACAATGGCTCGGGTCTGGGGCTTTCCATTGCGCAGGCCCTGATCAATCAGCACTCGGGACTCATCGAATGTATTTCGAAACCCGGATTTACTGAATTCAACGTCTTGATTCCGTTAGAGGCATAAGTATGGGTGGTATAGGTCATGTTTGGGTCGTTGATGATGACCGCTCCATACGTTGGGTGCTGGAACGCGCGCTAAAGAAATCTGACATCGATGTCACGGCATTTGACAGTGCTTCAGGCGTCATCACAGCACTGCAGACAACCCTGCCGGACGCCATAATTACAGACATCCGCATGCCCGGAATGGATGGTCTGGATTTGTTGCATCACCTTCAGCATGATCATCCGGAGCTGCCGGTCATCATCATGACCGCACATTCCGATCTGGGCAGTGCGGTCAGCGCCTACCAGGGTGGCGCATTTGAATATCTGCCTAAGCCGTTCGATATCCAGGAGGCCGTCGATCTGACCCGTAAGGCCTGCCTGTCACGCAAGCATCACCCACAACCAGGGACTAGCGTCTCCAAATCTACACCCGAGATCATTGGTGAAGCGCCTGCCATGCAGGAAGTATTTCGCGCTATCGGGCGTCTGTCAAATTCAAACATCACCGTATTGATCAACGGAGACTCGGGCACTGGCAAGGAGCTGGTAGCCCAGGCCCTGCATCGACATGGGCCGCGCGCAAACATGCCATTTATCGCCATCAACACTGCCGCTATTCCCCGCGATCTGCTTGAATCCGAGCTATTCGGTCACGAAAAAGGCGCGTTTACAGGTGCGCAATCCCTGCGGCATGGCCGATTCGAGCAGGCTGACCGGGGTACATTGTTTCTGGACGAAATTGGTGATATGCCGCAGGAATTGCAGACACGATTACTGCGCGTGCTTTCAGATGGTGAATTTTACCGGGTCGGCGGGCATACGCCACTGAAGGCCGATGTGCGCATTATTGCTGCGACGCATCAGGATCTTGAAGAACGGGTGCGGGAGGGACGCTTTCGAGAGGATCTGCTGCACCGCCTCAATGTGATTCGCATTCATGTTCCGTCGGTTCGTGAGCGTCGAGTGGATATACCACTACTGCTAAACCAGTTTCTTGCCCAGGCCGCTACCGAGCTGAACGTCGAGGCCAAGACGCTGTTGCCGGAACCGCTAACCTATCTCTGCAATCTGGACTGGCCGGGTAACGTTCGGCAGATCCAGAATACCTGCCGCTGGCTGACCGTCATGGCCTCTGGCCGCCAGATCCATATGGAAGATCTTCCACGCGAACTTCGTGAAACCACTGTGGATACTTCTTACAGCCACTGGCAGGACATGCTTTCTCAGTGGGCTACGAATGAGCTATCGGCGGGACGAATGGCATTGCTGGACAAGGCCCTGCCACAGTTTGAAAAGACCATGATCGAAGTAGCCATGCGCAGTACCGGTGGCAAACGCCAGGAGGCCGCAAAACTGCTGGGATGGGGAAGAAACACACTCACTCGCAAGATTCAGGAACTAGGTCTCTATCAAAGTGGCGAAGAAGACGATGTGTGATCATTCTGATCACTGCCCGTCAATATCTGAGAGGTTACGAATCAGCGACGCGGTAAACTCGGACCACCGTTAAGCTCCAGACTCCCTATCAGCTCACTGACATGTCCGATTTGATGGCGATCCAGGTATTCAATTATTCCTGAGTTTATCTTCTTGCACAGCAGAGGATCATAGAACAGGCCGGTTCCCACGCCGACTGCGCTGGCGCCCGCGATCATAAATTCCAGTGCATCTATGGCATTGACTATACCGCCCTGGCCGATGATGGGAATATTGTGCGACCGGCATTCCTGATACACCTCGTGCACCTTGAATAGTGCAATGGGCTTGATCGCAGGACCTGACAGGCCACCCTGATTGTTGCCGATTACCGGCCTGCGCGTTTCCACATCCACGGCCATGCCCATGAGAGTATTGATCACTGCAAAGGCATCACTGCCGACCTCAATACAGCGGCGCGCATTGTCGCGAATATCGGTCTGATTGGGTGACAGCTTGGTGATGATTGGTTTTGATGTCACTGCCCGGCAGGCGGCTACTACGCGTGCGGACATCTCCGGGCTGTTGCCGAACTGCACGCCGCCTTCCTTGACATTGGGACAGGAGATATTGATCTCCATGGCATCGATGGGTGAGTCATTAAACCTGCGCGTCACCTCGACGTATTCTTCAACCGTGGAGCCAGAAACATTTGCTATAAAGCGGGTCTCAGTGAAATCCAGCTGAGGCAGAATGTCATTCACGACTTTGTCAACACCTGGATTTTGCAGGCCAATGGCGTTTAACATGCCCATAGGCGTCTCGTAGATACGGTGAGATGAATTGCCAAGCCTGGGCTGCAGTGTGGTGCCTTTAAGGCATACTGCACCCACATCACAATTGGAAAAACCTTTTACTCGAGTATATTCCTCGCCAAAGCCTACGCACCCTGATAACAGCACCAGCGGGGTAGCGAAATCCATGCCACAGAAGCGCATGGCTAATTTATTATATTCTTGGGTCATACACTTTATCTGTCATGTTCAAGATCACTTTATACCAACCAGAAATCCCGCCTAATACCGGCAATATCATACGCCTGTGCGCCAATACCGGCTGCGAACTGCATTTGATTCATCCCCTTGGCTTCAAACTTGATGACAGCAAGCTTCGCCGAGCGGGTCTGGATTATTCGGAATGGACTCGTGTGCATGAATATTCAGAGCTTGCCGAGTTTACCCGGCTGGTTAAGCCAGTGCGACTATTTGGCTGCACTACTCGAGGCTCACAGAGCTATCATAAGGTGCGTTACAAACCCGGTGATACGCTACTGTTTGGTCCCGAGACTCGTGGTCTACCTAAAGAAGTACTGGATGATTTGGGTGACGAATTTACCATTCGTATCCCTATGGCAGTCACCAGCCGAAGCCTGAATTTATCCAACGCGGTTGCAGTCGTAGTGTACGAAGCCCTCAGGCAAAATGGATTTGCAGACATGTCAGTGTGAGTCGTCTGGCCTGTCATATATGAATCAGGATCTGAACGCGATTTGATTCATCGCAGGCGTTCGCATTAAGCCGAGAATTCTTTCTGCGGGAATCACTAAATCACTACAAATGCTCGGCTTTTTGCTCTCTGGAAAGTAGCGTGGTAACCGCTTCGCGTGGGTCGCAATCTTCATATAGTACACAGCAGACCTGCTCAGTGATTGGCATTTCGACCCGCAGAGTCTGTGCCAGATATCGCACCTGCCTGGCGGCTACAACCCCTTCGACAACCTGTCCTATCGACTGCAGGGCAGATTGCAGTGATTCTCCACGGCCGATCGCAAGCCCTAGTCGGCGGTTACGTGATTGATCATCGGTACAGGTCAGTATCAGATCACCCAGGCCGGACAACCCCATGAGTGTCTCTCGCGAGGCGCCAACCACTACCCCCAGACGCATGATCTCACTTAGACCGCGGGTAATCAGGGCCGCCCTTGCATTGGCGCCAAATCCCAGCCCGTCGGTGATTCCGGCAGCGATGGCCATAACATTCTTGACCGCGCCACCGAGTTGCACGCCAATGAGATCATCACTGGTATATACTCTGAACGTCTCGCTGTGAAACATACCCGCAACCCAGGCGGCGAGTGCGGATTGGTTGCATGCAAGCGTGACTGCGGTGGGCAATCCTCGGGCTACTTCTGCTGCAAAAGACGGCCCAGATAAAACGCCCATGGCGTGGTCTTTTCCCAGCTCTTCCTCAACAATAGTATGTATAAACTTACTTGAGCCAGTTTCCAGCCCCTTGGTTGCCCAGACAATGGACTGAAACTTATGCGGAAGTGTCGCTATCCGCCTTAACGTATCGCGAATGGCCTCACTGGGAACGGCAAGCACAACAAAATCAGCCTGCGCCAGCGCCTTGCCAATATCCGGCTCGGTAACCAGATTCACCGGTAGTTTGTGTCCTGGAAGGTAGCGTGTATTTTCCCGCCGTAAACACATGGCCTGAACGGCCTCTACGTTTCGGCCCCATAGATTTATGTCATGCTGATTACGCGCAAGCTGTAAGGCAAGGGCGGTGCCCCATGAGCCCGCACCCAGCACTGCCACCGTCTGCTTCATTCTTTTAGAGAAACGCGAGCTAGATGAGGCGGGTGTTTAGCTGCGAAATCATCTCACTGTATGTTTCTCAACTATTATTCCAAGGCGGCAGAACTAGTGCTTGGTATCGGCGGTTTGGTTGCTTTTAGCCTCAGCTGAATTCTGAAGTTGCTGCGCATACAGCGCATCAAAATTGACCGGCGTCAATAACAATTGTGGAAAGCCGCCTTTCTGTATCAGCTCTGCAGCCGCCTCACGGGCAAATGGAAACAAGGCATTGGGGCAATAACTGCCCAACATCTGTCCCATCTGTTCTTTTGAGAAATTTCTTAGCGTGAATACCCCTGCCTGCTTGATCTCAACCAGAAAGGCGGTCTTGTCCTGTTGCTTTGCGGTGACGTTGATAAGCAGGACGACCTCATACACGTCTTCGGTCAGCTTTGCGTTTTCCGTAGACAAATGAATATTGATCTCGGGTTTCCATTCCGCGGTGAATATTCCAGGGGCATGTGGGGATTCGTAGGAGACGTCCTTGAGATAGATCTTTTGTATCTCCATGTATGCCTGCTGTTGTGTTGCAGCGGTTGCGGACTGATTTGACTCAGCCATGATGTCCTCCTGAATGCAATGATGATGACGATAGTCTGCGGCTATACTTTACAGACATTCAATCTTAGTTAGATGTTTATATGACTGCTCTGCGAATTAATCAGTCTTGTCCAAACCCAGCAACCTATCGAGTTCGCCCTTGCGATTGAGTGCCGCCATATCATCGTAACCACCGACATGCAGATCACCTATAAAAATCTGCGGTACCGACTGGCGGCCGCTTAAGGCCTCCATTCGCTGGCGTAACTCAGGGTCCCGATCGACCTGCAACTCCTTAAATTCGACTCCTTTCTGCTTGAGCATGCGTTTAGCCGCTACACAATAAGGGCAAAAGCCGCCCGTATACACTTTAACCAGTGGCTGGGACATGTTTATTTCCTCGCAACGGGTAAATTGGCATTCTCCCAGGCAGTCAAGCCACCTTTGAGCTCGTAGACATTCTCAAAGTTGTTTTTTGTCAACAGATCGCATGCCTGCGGTGAGCGCGTACCGGAACGGCAGTAGGCAATTACCGGCCTGGATTTATAGTCTTTTAATTCGTCGATTCTCTGCTTCAAGATGCCCAGCGAAATATGTTTTGCGCCTTGAATTTTGCCCGCGCTAACCTCATTATCTTCGCGCACATCCAGCAATAAGGCGTTTTCACGATTCATTAATTGCACGGCTTGTGATGGCGATATGTCCTTATATCCACGTGTGAAGCGACGCACCTCGAACCAGCCGATGGCGATAAGAATACCGAACAGTGCGGCAAATAAATATGGGTGATTACCAGCAAACTCAATATATTGTTGCATACGTATTCAAAATTCGAGGGGTTGTTACTAGCCGGAATGCCACGTGGAAGTTCAGGTCTTTTAATATCTGCCATTCCTGCCAGCAGAGTACGATTGCCAGTCAGGCTTTAGAGCAGAATACCTGCTGCATCATGTCGATTAATCGCAGAGTTCGACCATCTCCGACTCGATAATACACACGATTGGCGTCTTTTCTTGAAGCCAATATGCCTTTGTCACGCAGGATTGCCAGATGTTGCGAGATGTTGCTTTGCGAGGTGCCGACACTCTCCACGATCTCCTGTACACTCACCTCCTGATCGCCCAGCGTGCATAATATCTTCAGACGCAATGGATGTGACATGGCCTTGAGCGAACGCGAAGCGCGCTCAATATCCTCCTCCCTGTTCATTAATTCCGAAATTGCTTCCATAAAAAAGCCTCAACAACAATCCAACTACTTGAGCCTGCTATAATAACAGGAATATAAGTAATGTGTAATAAAGTAATAATCCGGCCATAAGAGTCAAGCATGGCTGATTGCCAATATCCAAACACTCAGACACAGATTTACAGATTGAGTAATCACTCCCGCCTTAAACATATCCGCACGCACGCGTGGATTTTGATATTGCTTATTGCGATCCCGTCTATAGCGTGGACTGACAATATCGACGAAACCAAAAACCGCCTGCAAAAGATCCAGCAGGAAATGCTCACCCTACAGAAAAAACAGGCGCGGGATAAAGGCAAGGCAGGTGAGTTACAGCTACGGCTCAGTTCAATTGAATCCCAGATTAGTAAAGTTTCCAAACAACGGCATGAGAACGTGCTTGATCTGGGGCGTAAACATGTCGAACTAAAGAAACTTGAGCCGCAAAAAAACATTTTGTTACTGCAAATGGATAACCAGCATTCCGCCCTGGCCAGTCAGCTGCGGGCGGCGTATCAGTTGGGGCGACAGGAGAAGTTTAAAATGCTGTTCAACCAGCAGGACCCCAGCACGGTGGGCAGAATGCTTACCTACTACGGCTATTTTAACAGAAGCCGGGTCAATGAGATTGAGCAGGCGCGCAACACTCTGAATTCACTGAAAAATATTGAACATGAGATTGCCGAACAGACCTCAGAACTGGAGTCGATAGCGTCTCGACTTGAGCAGCAACACGCTGAGCTTGAGTCTAGCCGTTCACAGCGTAGCGCGGTAATCGTCAGCCTGAAACAGGAGATCAACAAAACGGACCAGAGCATTCAGTCCCTGAGCAAGGATCAGAACACTCTGCAAAAACTGGTGGATACTCTAGAAACTACCCTCAAAAATGCCTCTGTACAGCCACCTGCAGGCACAGCATTTCAGAAGCTTAAAGGCCGTATCTCCTGGCCGGCTAGCGGCAAGATTAATAATCAGTTTGATAAACCACGTCATAACTCCGGCGCCAGTCTGAAATGGCGCGGCATCGTGATTGAATCAGCTCCGGGTGAAGAAGTACGCGCCATCTCCGGCGGTACTGTCGTGTTTTCAGACTGGATGAACGGCTATGGCCTGCTGACTATCATTGATCACGGGGACAGCTACATGAGCCTCTACGGGCAGAACGAAAGCCTTTTTAAATCGGTGGGCGAGAAGGTTTCAGCCGGAGAGAAGATAGCACTGGTCGGCAAAAGCGGTGGTTTTTACCAGAATGGCCTGTATTTTGAAATCCGTTACAAAGGCAAACCCATGAATCCATCCTCCTGGTGCACCACCACTGGCACACAGCGAGCTGCCCAAGGATCTCAGTGACAGCATGACCTTAACTGCAACTTATAGTGTTATTATTGGTTCAAACAGATCAGTTACACAGCTATCCATAACGGCAATCGAAGTCAGTTGAGCGTCGAATTCCTGTCTCTGGATAGAAATTTAGTGCGTGACCACTTATCAGATATTTCGTCAGAGTCATCCTCAATATGTACAAGTCGTACTGTTTTTATCTAATCATCACGGTCGAGATCGCCGATAATTCTGAGCTGGATGCCCACCCTGCAGGAGTCAATACGTGAAAGTCAGACCAAATTTAGGACTTGCCTTGTCATTGGGACTTGCCCTGGGTATTACGATCAGCCTGGGTCATGGTGTACTGGCAGACAGGGATAACATCAATTCAGCAGTACCCCTGGAAGAGCTCAGGGTGTTTTCCGATGTATATGCCCGCATCAAAAAGGACTATGTCGAAGATGTGGACGACAAAAAACTTCTGGAAAACGC
>JBGTHR010000217.1:0-2060 GCA_041746095.1 Gammaproteobacteria bacterium
AGGAAGGAACGCAGATGGAGAAGTTTGAAGATACCATCAAGGCGCGAATAGTGAAGGTGCGCGACACTGGCGGCAAGGATCTTGAAATTGAATTATTCACGGGCGAGCGGCAACGGCATGTCCCGGCATTCATGGATAATCGTGGAAATCCACTGATCTCGATATTTTTACAACGGGATGTCAATGAAATGGATGGAATTACCGAAGGAAACTGGCGGTATTTCCACAGAGAGATCAAGTTAGCGCTTCAAGATAACGCTCGAATCGAGATGGTGAAATTTACTTTCAAAGGGATGCAACTTAAAGGTGAAAAAATAAGCATCACGCCATACAAGGATGATCCGCGCAGCGAAGAGCTGGGTGAGTACGCGAATAAATACTACACATTTACGCTGTCAGAAGAAATACCGGGTTACATTTACCAGATTGAAGCGATCACACCCGGCAAACACAGTGACGCAGACACATCACCGGATATCGCGGCTGAAGTGCTGACTTACAAGGGAATTGAGTGTGACAATGAGCCGCCATGCGTGCAGGTAAACCATGCCAAAATCAGTCTGCCCGCTAGCGGAACACAATCCAATCAGCGCGATGCGGTATTAGGAAACCGCGATGAAAACAGCATTACCCGTTCCGCATTTGCCCAGTAAACGGCGACTTCGAATCTGAAAGTAGCACAAGCGGTTAAATGACCGCATGACTGAGCATAATGGATTACGGCTCGTGGCAGGACTTCAGCACAATCCGAATCGCGTTAACCACGATCTCGGGTTCATCAAGCTGTATATAGTGCCCCCCATGCAAGGCAAATAGATGTGGCATACCCACAGCATGACTTGCCAGATCGTCCTGCAGCTCTAGCCACAAAGCCTCCATACGATCTCCTCGACTGCCATCCGGCCAGACCCTTTGCCCGCGGGTAACGACTACTTGCGGGACGTTCGGCATAGAATCCGCGCTGCGTACCTGTTGAGCGCTATTAAGAAATGAAGACATTTCACTGTGCGCGGCCTGATAAGCGCTATAGCTGGACATTAATGAACTAGCTGTCTCCCGCACTTCAGCAGGCATGTTTTCCGGAGGCGTTGATGGTTTGTAAAAAAATACAGAATTTATCCTGCTGGGCGCAGTGCTCTGAGAAACCTTGTCTGACTTGAAGCGCTCGAACTGATCTTCATGCGAGGCATCCACCAAAACAATTCCTGCAGTTTCCTCGGGATAAAGGCTGGCGAACATGCGAATGTTGTAACCCCCATAGGAGTGCCCAACCAATATATAGGGCGCTCGCACTTCGGCCTTCTCTAGTAGGGCGTGAAGCTCGCGGGCATTGCGGTCACTGGTGCGTGGCAATGGCCCTGGTTCACTCCATCCATAGCCGGCGCGATCATAGCTGCAGACCCGCGAAAATTTAGCCACCTCAGGCTGGACGCGCACCCAGTCCAGCGAACTCCCACCCAGACCTGAATCCATGACAACAGTCGGATAACCACTACCTTCGCAGTGAATATGCAGCTTATGTCCACCCACCTCTATCAACAAACCAGGCGCCGGATAGCTAACGAGCGATTGCGCCATGGACGATTGCATGACAGCCGGAAAGAAGATCAGACATTTCATCAGCAACAGAGCGAGTGCTGGCGCTTTATAAGCCGGTATTGGCATTCTTCACCCTCAGAATCTCAATCATATCGGTCTTAATGCCGGATAACCCGGCTCGGCCTGTTACAGTAAAGACGCACCTGCTTGATGGACGTATTTACTTCAGCAAGATTACTACATGACGTTTTGCTGGCGACTGCAAAGTCGGAAATATATCAACGATTGCTCACAACCTGAATCACCAGTCTCATCAGGAATCCAGTAATTGTTGCAGAATATCGTTAATCAATTTGAAATCCTCAGGGAACAACCCAAGCATGGCAAAATGCCCCCATAAACTCGGTATTACCCGTAACTCGCTGCCCGCAATCATGGCCTGCTCAGCCTGACAATCCTCAGGCGTCATGAACATATCGCGCTCAAATGGCATAACGAATACCTTCGCCTGTATACGTTTC
>JBGTHR010000218.1:0-2766 GCA_041746095.1 Gammaproteobacteria bacterium
AAATATGCGTAGTTCTGAAGATGTTTGACAAAGAGAGAGCAAAAGATCAAGTTTAGTCAAAGTTTCTGAATTGTGGCTTGAGCCCTCTGCAATATTATTTTTGCGTTCTAAATCTTTAACTTCATCTGCAATAGCCTTTACCGTTTCACGAATATAAGAGTCAGGTTCACAGAGTATTGGTAACTTGTAATCGTCAGGAGCAATCGCCCATTGATCAAGCCTATAAAAAAACTCATCAATTTCACCTGAATCTTCAAATAAAAGCTTTTTTGAACGGGATGTCATGTACTAATTAATCAAATTGACGAATATAGTCGATCAAGATAATCCGCCCACGCTTGCATCATCTCCGTGCGTTCTTTAAATCTTGCGCTGCGGTTATAGACTGCTGCTACCTGGTTGCGTTGTGAATGTGCAAGCTGTAACTCAATCACTTCCGGTGGCCAGCCTAGTTCGTGCAATAGCGTTGACGCCATCGCACGGAAGCCGTGACTGGTCATCTCTTTTCCAGAATACCCAAGGGTACGCAGCGCAGCATTAGTCGTGTTTTCGCTGATGGGCCTGCCGGGACGCAATGACTCGAAGATAAATGCCTTATGACCGCTGATAGGTTGTAGATCGCGAAATATGGATACCGCTTGTTTTGAGAGCGGGACAATATGCTCGCGTTTCATCTTCATGCGTCCTTTAGGGATTCGCCATATTTGATTATCAAGGTCGATCTCAGGCCATTCAGCAAGGCGCAATTCACTAGGGCGTACAAATGTCAGCGCAAGTAATTTTAAAGCAGCGCATGTCGAGGGTTGCCCGCTGTATCCATAAATTGCGCGAAGTAGGGCGCCTACTTCATTGGGTGATGTTATTGCAGCCCGATTCTGGGGTGGCTTTGTGTGTAAAACACCTCTCAGATCGGCAGTTGGATCCCGATCAGCTTCCCCTATGCCGATACCGTAGCGGAAAACTTGACCGATACGCTGACGTACACGCTTGGTAGTTTCGTACTTACCAGTTATTTCAATAAGACGTAGTAACGTCAGTATTTCTGGTGGCTCGATAGATTTGACTGGCCGTCTTCCGATATACGGGAATACCCAGTTTTCAAACCGTCTTAATGTCAGGTGCAGAGTTTCGGCTTTAAGTTTGCTGCTTTGATTCTGAAGCCATTCGCGCGCCAGTTGCTCAAAATTGCCAGCAGTTCTTGCCGCCTTATCGCTTTTTCGCTTTAAACCTGGATCAGTGCCATCTGCGAGCAGGGTACGCGCATTGTCTCGTTTCTCACGTGCCCGCTTTAGAGAGGTATCAGGATAAGTGCCCAGTGATAGTGTTTTTTCATGATTATCCAAACGGTATTTGAATCGCCACCATTTACCGCCAGCTGGGCTGACTATGAGGAATAGGCCTCTCTCATCATATATTTTGTATGGCCGCTCTTTCGGATTGGCCTGTTTAATCCTGTTATCGGTTAATGCCAATGTAGGTTACTCCAGCGCCTCTAAGATTGAGGATTTCAACCTAAATCCCTGCCGATAATTACCCCAATATGATTTGGGGTTACCCTTGAAACTTACCCCATTATAGTCTAGGCTGATAAAGGATGGTACTGGACAGCAGTGGAAATGGATTAGAGTAATTACAGTGTGTTAAGATACTTTCAGTGAATTGATGGATGCTAGTGGATTCGAGATTGGTGCCCCGGAGAGGATTCGAACCTCTGACCTGCCCCTTAGGAGGGGGCCACTCTATCCATCTGAGCTACCGGGGCGTATATCTTCTATATTAGTAACTTGAGGTGTCGCGATGGGCTTAAATGTCCTCGCAGACAAATTAATGACTGGGTAACTATAACAGTACGTCATATACCATTTTACCCATTGACGAGGATTTGTGCAGTAGTGGCTAAATTCGAGAGAGCAACCATTATCTACTGACGCGGCTAGGTAGAGTTAGATGGCGCAGTCGCTGAGCTATGATCGGATTGTTCTACATGATCCGAATAAAAATTCAGGATGACATCGGTTGATCGTGTCATGGCAACGAAGAGTTCTTTCTGCGCATTCGGCACAGGTGATTGACGAATCATTCTGTACGCGCTGAATAGACTCATGGATGCCAGAATCGTTGCGAAATATCCGGGCAGGATTTCAGCTCCCAATAAACTCATCAAAATTCCTGCCAGTAGCGGACCTCCCGCTGCCCTACGCCATATACCAGCAGTAAAGCGCTGGACGTTTCCAGTATAGTATCCCGATCTGCTTTATCACTTACATGTGCGATACTTACCGAATAGATAGTCAGGACATGTCCGCCATATAGAAATGCAACCAGAGACAGAATATAGCCAGGATAAGAATGTGCGCGTATCAGAAAAAATGCCGTTAGCGCCAATACTGTCCCGGCAAGGTTGGCATAGATCAGGACCAGGCGCCGGTCGATTCGATCCGATAGATGACCGATAGGCCATTACAGAGGTGCGCCACCAATGATCACAGAGCTCATGAATATGGCAATACCCAGAGTGCTCAGGCCTATGCTGTGAGCAAACACAGCACCCGTTCCCAGTAATTCGTTGCCAATTAGAAGAATGCCAAAGCCAAGTAATAGAGAGGAAACAGAAATAAGCGCCTGATTAAACATTGTGTAGCTAAAGTATGGTTTGAGTATTTATATGTGGACATTGCGATGTCTAAACTGATCCATTGCGAATGCAAATTGACCGCAAGATTTATTGCCAGTAAATTGCCAACAGCAGGTATTCTCTGGATTTGT